>JBEANP010000186.1:0-5880 GCA_041165385.1 Pseudomonadota bacterium
AACACTATGCGCGCCTTTGAAGCCGATGCCTTGGAATGCCTTGCCGCCATTGTGGAAGAGGGTGGTTTTGAGCGTGCTGCAGTGCGCTTGTCGGTCACGCAGTCGGCGGTGTCGCAGCGCTTGCGGGCACTGGAGGCCCAGGCTGGTACGGTGCTACTGGTGCGCAGCCGACCGCTCAAACCCACTGCAGCGGGCCGTTTACTAATTAAACACGCCATGCAGTTGCGCCTCTTGCGGGCTGACCTGGACACCGATTTGCATGACCTTACCCCCGGTACCGGGGCTGCACGGGAGGAAGACCGCATTTCTATTGCCATCAACGCCGACAGCATTTCTACCTGGGCCTTGCCTGCGCTGGGGCCATTGGTTAGTGAGGGCTTACCGTTGGAAATCATCACGGACGACCAAGACTTTACCCACGAGTGGCTGCGCGAAGGGCTGGTGATGGGCTGTGTTACCACGCTTAAACAAGCCCTGCGCGGTTGCAAAGTGTTGCCCCTGGGTGCCATGCATTACGTGGCCGTGGCCGCGCCCACTTATGTACAAGAGCGTTGCCCGCAGGGGCTCACCGCGCACAACTTTCGCCAGATTGCGTTCATCGCCTTCAACCGCAAAGACGACGTGCCCACCGAGTTTGTGGCCCGCGCCTTGAAACTGCGCCGCGTTACGCTAAACCAGCGCTTTGTGCCCAGCTCTGAAGGCCAGGTGCGCGCTGCCTTGGCAGGCTGGGGTGCCACGGTGGTGCCCGAGTTGCAGGTGCGCAGTTTGTTGGCCAGCGGCGCGCTGGTCAATCTGGCCCCGCAGGTGACGCTGCCAGTTAATTTATACTGGCATTGCTGGAACCTGGATTCGGTAGTGATCGACCGCCTTACCGCAGCCCTGACCCAAGCCGCTAGCGGCGCGCTGACAGCGTCAGATAAAACTACCTAGTCACAAAATAGTCCTGCGCAATATAAATTGACGTAGACGGATAAACTGTGGGCATGCAATCTAAAACCACCGTCAAAGTGTCGTTCAAGCAGCAAATGCTTCTGGCCCGAGAAGACGCCATCATCAGTGCAGTCAACCGCCTGCTGGCAGAAAAAGGCTTTGAGGCCATGACCGTAGACGAGGTGGCCGCTAGCGTGGGCATTGCCAAGGCCAGCCTGTACAAACACTTCCCCAGCAAGGAAGACCTGGCCTGCGCCGCCATGGTGCGTGTAATGCGCCGAGCGCAAGATTTTTTGGCCAACTTGCCCGCAGACGCTGCGCCGCTGGACAACCTGCGCGCCGTGGTGCGCTGGACTATGGAGCTAAAAATCGGCGGTGAGATGCCCAGCCTGCCTAGCCAAAACTCCAGCCTGCGCGCCACCCTGATGGGTAGTAAAGACTATATGAATGGCCTGATGGAGGTCAGCGATGTGTTGGGTGCGTGGATTGAAGCGGCCCAAGCCCAAGGCACGCTGAACGCCAAAATCCCCGCCATTGCCGTGCTCTACACCCTGTACGCCCGCGCCTGTGACCCGGTGTTGGAGTTTCTGAAAATGGGTGGCCAGCACGACGACACCCAGATTGTGGATTTGGTGATGTCCACCTGTTTTGATGGTCTTAACAGCCGCTAACGCACCACCAACACCGGCACTTTGCAGTGCGCCAGCACTTGGGTTGCCACCGAACCCATCACCAAGGTCAATAGCGCGCCGTGACCATGTGAGCCCATCACCAATAGATCAAATTCACCATCCTGGGCGGCTTTGGAAATCAGTTCGCCCGCATGGCCCACCTTGAATGATGTCGCGGCTTCGATGCCATGGCGTTTGAGAAATTTGCGCACCGGGTTCAACACCTTTTCGCCTTCTTCCGCGTAGTACGTCTCCACAGTGTCTTTGCCCAGCGCAGCCCGTGCGCGGGGTGGCAGTGGGGGCTGGACGTTGAACACGGTGTATTCGTGGGTCGTGGAGAACAACGTGTCGTGGGTGGCCAAATATGCCAGCATTTTTTTGCTGAAGGTGCTGCCGTCAACGGCCAGAAGAATTTTCATATCCAACTCCTTATGGTGGTGTTTCAGTTTAGACCTGGCGCGACAAATCGCCTAAAGCCCTTTGGTATCCTGTGCCCAAAACAATTTAAACAGCATTTGGAGGAGAACACTGTGCCCCTACACACCCAAAAACCATTCAAGAAACTAACCCGGCGTCACGCCTGCATGACTTTGGCGGCTGCTGCGGCATCGCCACTGTCGGCGTGGTTGAGTACACCCGCATTGGCAGGCAACCCTCCACCCCTAATGTTGGCCAAAAACCACCGTTCCGGCGTACCGCTGGATGCGTATTTTGTGAGTGAAAAATACGATGGGGTGCGCGGCTACTGGGACGGCCAACGCCTGCTCACCCGGGGCGGCAATCTCATCGCCGCGCCTAGTTGGTTCACCCTCGGTTGGCCCACCACGCCCATGGAGGGCGAACTATGGGCCGGACGCGGGGAATTTGAAACAGCGGTTTCCACTGTGCGCCAAAGTGTGCCTGTGGACGAGGCTTGGCGTGCACTGCGGTTTATGGTGTTCGATTTGCCCGCAGAGGTATCTACAAATGTGGCGAAGAAGGGCGGTACGTTTGAGGGGCGGCTGGCTGCGCTGCAAGCGACCGTGGCCCAGCTCAACCAGCCGTGGGTGCAGGCGGTAACGCAAGTGCGCGGCACTACCGAGGTTGCGCTGCAGCAGCAACTCCGCAGCACCGTGGCGGATGGCGGTGAAGGGCTGATGCTGCACCGCGCATCTGCCCTGTATGTGGCGCACCGCAGCGACGATCTGCACAAACTCAAGCCCATGGACGACGCCGAAGCGCGCGTAGTGGGCCATGTGCCCGGCAAAGGCAAACACACGGGCCAGCTAGGCGCCTTACTGGTAGAGCTGCCGGCAGTTGACGGCAAGCCGGCGCAGCGCTTCAAGCTGGGCACCGGCCTGAGCGATGCGCAGCGCCTTGCGCCACCGGCTGTGGGCACTTGGGTGACTTTTCGATACCGAGGACTCACTAGCGCAGGTGTACCACGCTTCGCCAGTTTTTGGCGGGCGGCACCCGAACCCGCCCTCTAAACGAGTGGCCGGAGCCAAAGTGCCACGTGATGAGGGATAACAGGCGATGAATTTGCTATAAAAATAGTAGCTGTCTATGCATACTACACGGGCGCTAGCAGCCTATTTCTATCAAAATTGTTGGCTGAAATGTGAGTTGCTCGTTCTTGCGGGCGTATCCCAGCGGATTGGCCACCACGCGGCAGCCGCGGTGCGTGTAGTGGCTGGGTGCGTGCAGGTGGCCGTGCAGCCACAGCTGGGTGTAGGGCAGCAAGTCGTCCAACGCGTTGCAAAAGCCTGCGGTACCTGGGGTGTTGCCATAGCGCGGGTCTGCGCTGTGCAGGCTGGGTGCAAAGTGGGTTACTGCCACGGTGGGGCCGTCAAACGGTGTAGCCAGTGCATCACGCATCCACGCTTGGCACACCAGGCCTTGGGCGCGCACGCCGTCGGCCAACCAAGGCTCGCCGTTGCGCGTGGTCTGGGTTTTCTTCAAGTAGTAGTTGGCAGCGCGACAGGCTTTGTCCCGCGCCTTGAGCTGCTGAGTCAGTGCGTTGTTGGGGGCATTGGCCCCGATAGTCGCGCTTGGGGACAGCGCATCAAAGTCAGTCCACAGGGTGGTGCCCACAAAGCGTATGCCGCATAGCACCTGCGTTTCGCGTTCCAACCAAATCAGGCCCAAGCGCTCGCAGGTTTCGCGAAGCCGGGCGTGGGCTGCGTCAAAGTCTTGGCTGTCGTACTCGTGGTTGCCGGGTACAAACAGCACTGGCGTGGGCCAGCCTTGCGTCGCAGAAAATTGGCCCAGGCCGAAGTCGGTGTCGGTGAGTTGCGAGCCCGTTTGGTACGAGCCCACATCGCCTGCCAGCACCAGCAGGTCGGCACCCGGCGCGGGCGTGGCGCGCCAGTGGGGGTGGGCTTCCAGGTGCAGGTCAGATAGCAGTTGGATCTTCATGCTGGAAACGCTTTACTGCCCAGAGCCGCAATTTGCGTTCGCAGCCAAGTGTGTGCGCTGTCGCCGTCGCGGCGCTGGTGCCACAGGGCATCGACGTGGATTGCCGGCACGTCAAACGGTAACTCGCGTTGCACCAGTTTGTCGGCAAACCCGGTCACGCTGACAAAGTGGCGTGGCAGCACGGTCAGCAGGTCGGAGTTGGCCACTACCTTGCCCGCGGTAAAAAACTGGTTCACCGTGAGCACCACCATGCGGGTGCGGTTCAGCAGTGTGAGGGCTTCGTCAATAAACCCGAACGCACGGCCAGAAAAGCTCACCAGCATGTGACGTGCGTTGCAGAACCGCTCCAGCGTGAGCTGTGCGCTGGCCAATGGGTTATCACGGCGCATCACGCACACATAGTCACCCACAAACAGGCGGTGGTGCAGGTACGACACCGCGCCGCCAGACTGCGCGCGCGCCGTCAGGTCGGCCAATACGGCTGGGAAATGGCCCACCGCCAAATCTGCATCGCCTTGCTCCAACAATTGGCGCGGGTCGCGGGTGGTAAGCGGCACCACGCGCAGAGTAACGCCAGGGGCGGTGCGCGTGAGCACATCGACCAGCCCGGGCATCAGCTCGGCGGCAGTGGCATCGGCCATGGTCAGCACGAAGGAGGTGTTGGCGGTGGCGGGCTCAAACACGCTGGGTGCCAGCGACGCTTGCAGTTTTTGCAGGGTGTCGCGCACTGCCGGCCACAGCTCCAGCCCGCGCGCAGTGGGCTCCAGCGTGCGGCCCTTGCGCACCAGCAGTTCGTCGCCCAATGCCTCACGCAGGCGGCGCAGCGCGTTGCTCACGGCGGGCTGGGTCAGTGCCAATAGGTGGGCGGCGCGGGTCAGGCTGCGTTCGGACATGACCACGTCAAACACCTTGAGCAGGTTGAGGTCAAAAGTGCGTAGGTTGAGTGGCATATGGTTTAAGTATAAGTTTTGTGAATAGGTTTTATCACTAACATAAAGTTGCACAGCACTAGTAAAAACCCTAACATTCAACCCGTAGCAGTTTTAAACCTGTTCTTTTAACCGTCTGTCCCAGGAGTTCACCATGGCACAAGTACATCACGTTATCTCTTTCAATTCCCACGCTGGCCGCACTGAAACGGTCGTCAAGTCGGATGCCGTTCGCAAGGAGACCAAAGGTTCCCGCACTTTGGCTGGCATGCTGCTTGCCGCAGTGATGGCCGCCTTGCTTGTAGCCGCTGACCAGGTGATTGACACTTGGGCCGACGGCCACTTGTTGGCTGGCTGGGTCGCATTGTGGACTGTCGCATTTGCCGCATTGGCGTTGTTGGCACCGCCACTGCGTCAAGTAAGTACCGCCGTGGCTTCCATGTTCAGCACCTGGGCTAGCGCTGCCAAACTGCGCCGCCAGGAAGAAGCCATGTGGGAATACGCCCGCCGCGACCCCCGTGTGATGGCTGAGCTGCAATCCGCTTGGACGCGTGAGCGCGACGACGCTTTGCCCTTTAACGCAGTGCCAACTGTGCGTTAAACCGCATTTGCTGCGGCGCTGCGCAGGCGTCGTTCAGACGTAAAAAAGCCACCGCAAGCGGTGGCTTTTTTACGTGCCGCTGAAATCAGGCTGCCAAGCGCTGTTCCAGTTGTGTTTTTGTCTCTTCGAGTTCTTTTGGCAAGTGGTAAGCCAACTGGGTGAACAACTCAGTGTGGAGGGCAATTTCTGCTTTCCAGTCAGCTTTGTTCATGCTGGTGACGGAGTCAAACTGGGCCAGGCTGAAGTCCAGGCCGGTCCAGTTGATTTCGTTGTACGTGGGGCTGACGCCAAAGCCGGTCTCGGTGCCCGTGGCTTTGCCTTCCAAGCGGTCAATCATCCACTTCAGCACGCG
>JBEANP010000187.1:0-5844 GCA_041165385.1 Pseudomonadota bacterium
CCGCACGGCGCACCGGGCATGAACACACCAGCGCATGCCACCGCTATGTCACCTAACCTGGTGGTGCTGTGCTTGGCACTGTTGTTGGGGCTGCAGCCGGTCACCACCGATTTGTATCTGCCCGCGCTGCCCGATTTGTCGCAAGAGTTAGGGGCCAGCATGGGGCAAACCCAGCTCACGCTGAGCGCCCTGCTGTTGGCGTTTGGCATATCGCAGCTGGTATGGGGGCCGCTATCAGACCGGTTTGGGCGACGCCCCATTTTGCTGGTGGGCATGTTGGCCTATGTGGTGGCGTCGATTGGCAGCGCCTTGTCGCCCAACATTGCCACACTGGTGGTGTGGCGCATTTTGCAAGGCGTGGCCATGGGCGCAGGGGTGGTGTGCGCACGCGCCATCGTGCGCGACCTGTACCAACCCGCTCAAGGGGCCACGGTAATGTCCAAGGGCCTGAGCGGGCTAGGTGTAATTGCCTGCCTGTGCGCACCGCTGGGCGGGCTGCTGACTGCAATATGGAGCTGGCACGTGGCACTGCTGGCGCTCGCGGTTTTTGGTGCGGCCACGTTGGCAGTGGTGGTATGGCGGTTTGAAGAAACCGCACCCCAGCGCAACCCGCGTGCGCTGCAGCCCTTGGCCTTGGTATGCACTTGGCGTGCGATCGTGTCCAACCCCGTATTCGTTACTTTTTCGCTGCTGTCGGCGCTCTCTTACGGCGGCTTGGTGACGTTTTTAGCGTCGTCGTCGTTTGTATTTATTCGGGTGCTGGGCTTGAGCCCCGCGCAGTACGGGCTGGTGATGCTGGGTATGTCGTTGGCATATTTGATAGGCACTTTTATGTGCCGCTACCTGATCCGGCACTATGGCCTGCAGCAGGCGGTGGCGGTGGCTGCGGTGTTTTCCATCACCGGCGGCTCGCTGATGGGGGTCATGGCCATGTTGGGCATCCACTCTGCTTGGGCCATTGCAATACCCCAAGCCATTTTTAATCTGGGCCACGGCATTCACCAGCCGTGCGGGCAAAGCGGGGCGGTGGGTCCGTTTCCGCAAAGCGCGGGCACAGCCTCGGCCCTGAACGGATTTTTTATGATGGTTACTGCCTTTGCCACGGGGCAGTGGCTGGGCGTTCATATGGACGGAACCGCCATGCCAATGGCTCTGGGCATGTGGTTTTGGGGCACTTTGCTGGCCCTGGTGGCATGGACGCTGGTGCAGCGTTTTGGCAAGCCCCAATAAGGTGCAAATATGAGTAAACCCCTGCCTTTTTATGTGTGCATTGCAGGCCCCACTGCTTCGGGCAAAACAGCAGCGGCACTGGCCATTGCGCAAGAGCACGCTACAGAAATCATCAGCGTGGACTCGGCTCTGGTCTACCGCGGCATGGACATCGGCACCGCCAAACCCAGCCTTGCTGAACTAGCCGCTGTGCCCCACCACCTGATTGACATTCGCGACCCGCTGCAGGCCTACAGCGCCGCCGAATTTGTGCGCGACGCGCAAGCGTTGATTTACGACATCCATGCGCGCGGCAAGTTGCCGCTGCTGGTGGGTGGCACCATGCTGTATTTCAAAGCCCTGTTCGACGGGCTAGACGACATGCCCGCCGCCAGCCCCGACATTCGCGCCGCGCTGGAGGCCGAGGCCACCACCAAAGGCTGGCCCGCCATGCATGCCGAACTGGCGTTGGTAGACCCCATTACCGCAGCGCGCCTGGCCCCGGCAGATAGCCAACGCATCAACCGCGCGCTGGAGGTGTACCGGGTGTCCGGTTTGCCGCTGTCGCACTTTCACGCCGCTCGGAATGCTATCAAAAAAGAAGCTGATTACGCACGTTCCACGGGGGCTGCAGCCCTTATTTCTTTAGAACCTGCTGATAGAGGCTGGTTGCATGCACGTATTGCACAGCGCTTTGATGCCATGCTGGCAGCGGGCTTTTTGGATGAAATGACAGCGCTGCGCGCGCGTGGCGACCTGCATGCCGACTTACCCTCTATGCGCTGCGTGGGCTACCGCCAAGCATGGGAGGCCATGGACGCCCAAGTGGTATCTCCATCGGCGGGCCTCAACATGGCCGAGCTGCGTGACAAAGGCATATTTGCCACGCGCCAGTTGGCCAAGCGGCAAATTACGTGGCTGCGCAGCATGCCGCAGCGCCATATCGTGGCCTGCGACGCGCCAGACGCTTTGCAACAGGTGTTGCAGCACGTGCAAGCGGTTGTAAAACACAACAAAAGCAAGGCTGCCGCATGACATTGCAAGTACGCCAACTCTCCAAACACTATGGCAGTACGCCGGTGTTTGCCAATGTGTCGCTAGACGTGGCACCCGGCGAGTTTGTAGCCATCGTGGGCGAATCGGGCGTGGGTAAATCCACCCTGCTCAATTGCATGGCAGGCTTGGACACTTGGAACAGCGGCAGCGTGCATTTGGGCGGCACCGACCTGGGCACACTCAGCAGCGACCAGTGCGCGCTGCTACGCCGCAAACAGGTGGGATTTGTGTTTCAGGCGTTTCATGTGCTGCCGCATCTGGACGTGGCGCAGAACGTGGCCTTGCCTTTGCTGCTGCTGGGCACACCTGATGCGGATCGTGTCAGCGCCATGCTTGAGGCGGTTGGCCTGGGCGGTCTGGGAGCGCGGCTACCGCAGCAGCTCAGTGGCGGGCAGCTGCAGCGCGTGGCCATTGCCCGTGCGCTGGTGCACCACCCCACCCTCATCCTGGCCGATGAGCCCACCGGCAACCTGGACCCCACCACCGCTGCCCTGGTGATGGAAGCATTGGTGGCGCAAACGCGGGAACACGGCGCGTCACTGGTGCTGGTAACCCATTCCACGGCGGCCACCACACAAGCGCATCGGGTGCTGCATTTGCGGGCTGATGGGGTGGGGGGTTAGCGGACTGCGTTGGCTTAGGGCTCTATTCGGCTCACAGTGGCAAAAATGATGAATTGCATTTTGTTTTTTGCGGCCGCCCAATGTTGATTAACCAAGGCAAATCGATAATGTCTCGCGGGTGGCGCATACCTGCCCCTTGGGCAGCGCTCCAGCGAATAAAAAAGCGAATCCAATACAGGTAAGCTCTCTCGGTCTTCAGGCTTTAGTGCACGCAGCGAACCCGCTCTTGCACCTGATCAAGCAAACGGGCCGATTTCAACGGAGGAGTGCCGGGTTTCATGGAAAAATTAAATCTATTTTTTACACAGTTGAAGCAACAATTTCCCATACTGCAAGAGGCTTGCAGGACTTCGCAGAAAAAGATGTATCGTCAAGTCACGGATGTATCAACCGGGTTTTGCCGTCTACATTACGTTGGGCCGCACAATCAGCGCACTGCATATCCGAGGTACCAACATGTATAGCATCCCCATCTCTGTTTTCTTCATCGGGTTGCTCGTTCTGCTGCAAATCCCGCTCACTGTCTTAGTTGGCTACAGGCGTGCTCTCACAGGCATTCAGTTCTTCGATGGTGGTGACCAGACGCTTTTGCGTCGCATGCGAGCACACGGGAACTTCACGGAAACCGTTCCCATCGTCCTTCTCGCGATGGTCGCCGCCGAGCTCACTGGTGCGCCTAGTTGGCTTCTGTGGGCTGGTGGTGCTTCTCTTGTGCTTGGTCGTCTCATGCACGCCGCAATTCTTATCCTCAAGGGCTGGGGTTTACCTCGTGCCATTGGCATGGTACTTACCTTTGTCCCAATGCTGGGCTTTGGCCTGTGGTGCGTCTCGCGCGTGGCAGTTGGATAAAGTGCGGCCTAACCCTTCATTCCAGCGGAGCACTTCGTGCCCGCTGAATTCAAACGCTAGCCCTTAGTTTTCGCCTGCTTTTTTGTATTGACAATACGTACGGAATTACGTACCATTTATTTCAAATACCTGAGGAGACGAAATGTATGCACTTACCGCTAGCGAAGCTCGCGCTAATCTTTACCGAATCATTGATGAGACTGCGGAGTCTCATGAACCCATCATCATTTCAGGAAAGCGAGCAAGTGCTGTTTTGCTGTCGGCGGAAGACTGGAGTGCAATACAAGAGACTTTGTACCTGCTTGCGGTGCCAGGTATGCGCGAATCCATCAAAGTCGGTATGGCTGAACCGTTAGCAAAGAGTGCAAAGGCACTCAAGTGGTGAGTTGGGAGATCGTTTTTGCCAAGCAGGCGCTCAAAGATGCCAAAAAGCTTACCGCCAGCGGCCTCAAGCCGAAAGCGCAAGAACTGCTTGCGATTCTCGCGACCAATCCACTACAAAATCCGCCACCCTATGAGAAGTTGGTCGGAGACTTGGCTGGTGCTTACTCGCGCCGCATCAACATTCAGCACCGCATTGTGTATGAGGTATTCACCAAGGAAGGTGTCGTTCGTGTCTTGCGAATGTGGACCCACTATGAGTGAACAGGCTAACAGGTCGGCCCAATCGGACGCACAGCTGCAGGTTGCCGCTGCGCGGCAGTTGCTGCGCGCTGGTGGACTTCAACGTTGGGCGTAACCCCTATGATGTTTGAAGATTTCCGCCGAGAACGCCATATATGCCGCGCGCTAAGAGCGATCGCACGGCAAAGAGTTGCCCTCGTCTTGCAGCCTGGTAATGTGCAAGTAATAGAACGAAGCCCACCCAAGGAAGAATGGTTTCAACTCGGGGTGCGCACAGCACTAATCCGCGGCTGGGTTGAGGTTCTCCACGAAAATCTGCCAACGGGCACTGTGCAGATGAGAGGCAACAGCCCGCAACTGCCCGACAACATGACTCCTGAAACCCACTACAGACTCACTGAAGGTGGATGGGCAGTGTTGAACCGTAGCCACGCTTGGGTACTGGCGACGTTCATCGTCAGTTCTGTGGGCCTCGTAGTTTCGGCTGCGTCTTTTGTGGTAGCTTGGCTCTCAATGGCAAAACCATAGCCATGCGCCTAATTCCGCCCAACCCGTCCCTCACTTTTACGTTAACGCGCAGAATGGCGTCCGTGGTAATCTACATCCCATGAACCAAATTTCTGTTGCCGATATTTTGGAACTGCCCGTGCAGGAGCGCATTCAGCTCGTTGAAGTTATTTGGGAAAGCATTGCCGCCTTTCCTA
This sequence comes from Pseudomonadota bacterium, assembly GCA_041165385.1. Lineage (GTDB taxonomy): Bacteria > Pseudomonadota > Gammaproteobacteria > Burkholderiales > Burkholderiaceae_C > Allorhodoferax. Next base: position 5,066 of record JBEANP010000187.1, read on the forward strand.
ATGCCATCGAGGTTTCACCTGAGCTTAAGACCGAGCTCGAAGCGCGTTTGGCCGACTTTGAGCGAAACCCCGAGGTCGGTTACTCCTGGGAGCAAGTAAAAGCGCATTTAAAAAGCGGCTCGTGGCGTACCGCTTGAAGTTTTCCGGTCGGGCCGTTCGCGATATTGGCGAAGCGTTTGATTGGTATGAATAGCAGAATAAAGGGCTTGGCTCTGAATTTGAGTTGGCTTTTGAACTTCAGCTTAAGCGCCTTGAGCAAGTGCCGCTTTTGTACAGAGAAATTATTTCGGGCGTACGCCGCACACTCTTGCCACGGTTTCCATATGGGGTCTTTTACACTGTCAAGAATGATTTGGTTCACGTGCTGGCCGTCATTCACAATGCGCGGAATCCCAGGCGGTTGCCGAGTGAACGTGCCCGTTAACTGGTCGTTCCATCGGACGCTTTGCGTCGGTGAATTCAGACGTTAAAACTGAATTTGAATGTCCGCTTTGGAGCTACGGAAAGTCCGCTCTTCCTATGCTCCTCCAAAGCAAACATTGACAACTGCCGCCTCCGCAATCCCGATTCGCACGCTGAGATACACATCCACAGTCTGGAATTGACCCCATTTCGCGGACACTTTCCAATTGAAAGAAAGAGTCCAATATGCCCAAACCGAAACCGCCCTACGCGCCCGCCTTTCGTACTCAAATGGTCGAACTGGTACGTAGCGGTCGCACCCCAAGTGAGCTGTCCAAGGAATTTGGCTGCCACACCACCAGCATTCTGAGCTGGGT
>JBEANP010000188.1:0-5806 GCA_041165385.1 Pseudomonadota bacterium
TGCAGACTTGGATTACGTGCCAATGCCGGCCGCTGTAATTGCCACCATTCAAAAATCATGGGCTGAGATCAAAGATACTTCAGGTAAATCTATCGCTTACAAGTAAATGAGGGTTGTCCCCATGTCTTCTAGGCTTACACATGGGGATTCCCCTCACGCTTTTTCAGTTGACCAGCAAACTCGCGCTATGAACCTATCACCGTCCCTCAAGAAAACCCGATCCGGCCCTTGGGTCGACCGCATTTTTGGATGGGCAGCCAAGGGCGCAGCCCTGCTCACACTCGCGCTGCTGTTTGCCATTTTGTTATCCCTCACCATGAGCGCGTGGCCTGCGATCAGCAAATATGGTTTGAATTTTTTAGTCAGCACCAAGTGGGACCCCGTGCAAGAGGAGTTTGGTGGTTTGGTCATGATTTATGGCACGGTGGCTACTTCCGTTATCGCCTTGCTGATTGCAGTACCCGTGAGTTTTGGCATCGCACTTTTTTTAACTGAATTGTCCCCAGCATGGCTCAAGCGGCCTTTGGGAACTGCGATTGAGTTGCTAGCTGCGGTTCCATCTATCGTATACGGCATGTGGGGCTTGCTGGTGTTTGGCCCTGTGTTGGCAACTTACGTTCAGCAACCACTGCAAGCTGCTCTGAATGGAATTCCTTACTTGGGCGCTTTTGTATCTGGTCCCCCCGTGGGGATTGGCATTTTGTCGGCGGGCATTATTTTGGCGATCATGATCATCCCATTCATCTCTGCCGTGATGCGAGATGTGTTTGAGGTCACTCCACCTCTGCTCAAAGAATCAGCCTATGGTTTGGGTGCAACCACTTGGGAGGTTGTCTCTAAGGTGGTTTTGCCGTTTACCAAGACCGGTGTCATTGGTGGAATCATGCTCGGTTTGGGGCGTGCGATTGGGGAAACCATGGCGGTCACCTTTGTGATTGGCAATTTCAATCAACTTGATTCTCTGAGTTTGTTTCAGGCTGCCAACAGCATTACCTCTGCGTTGGCTAACGAGTTTGCCGAAGCAGGTGAAGGTTTGCATCAAGCCGCTTTGATGTATTTGGGCTTGGTACTTTTCTTTATTACGTTTGTGGTTTTGTCGCTTTCGAAAATATTGCTGACTCAGTTGCGTAAGAGTGAAGGGGTGAAAACATGAGCACTCCTGCCATGGTCAACAAAAATGCGCGTGCTGCCAAGTTTGCACGCCGAAACCGCACTAACACTATGGCCACAGGGCTGGCTCTGGCTGCTATGGCGTTCGGCCTGTTCTGGTTATTTTGGATTTTGTGGGAAACGATTCGCCTGGGTTTTGATGGCTTGACGTTGGCCACGCTAACCCAAATGACCCCGCCACCCAATGAAGAGGGCGGGCTGGCTAACGCCATTTACGGATCGGTACTTATGGTGACTCTGGCCGCTTGCGTGGGCACCCCTATTGGCGTGATGGCTGGCATTTACCTCGCAGAGTTTGATACCAAGAGCTGGCTTGCAACTACCACCCGGTTTGTGAATGATATTTTGCTTTCTGCACCATCAATTATTGTGGGCTTGTTTGTTTATGCCGTAGTGGTGTCGCGGTTCAGGTCATTTTCTGGCTATGCGGGCATCTTGGCCTTGTCGCTGATTGTGATTCCGGTGGTGATTCGCACTACCGAGAATATGCTGCAGCTGGTGCCTGCCGGCTTGCGTGAGGCTGCCTATGCTCTGGGGGCGCCAAAGTGGAAGGTGATTTTGAGCATTACGCTGAAATCTGCGCGCGCGGGTGTCATTACAGGTGTGTTGTTGGCCGTTGCCCGCATTGCAGGTGAAACAGCTCCATTGCTATTTACCGCGCTAAGTAATCAGTTTTGGACGTCTAGCCTGGGCGAACCTATGGCCAGCCTGCCTGTGACCATTTTCAAGTTTGCCATGAGCCCCTACGAAAACTGGCAAAAACTGGCTTGGGCAGGCGTGTTCCTCATCACCATTGCTGTCTTGGGGCTCAATATCCTGGCTCGTGTGTTGACCCGCGTTAAGTCGTAATTCAACTTCGATGCCACACCCACACTGCAATCATTGAAACCCACTATGCCAATCACCACAACTGCACCCGAGAAGACAAAAATTTCTGTCAAAGACTTGAACTTTTTTTATGGGAAATTTCATGCGCTGAAGAACATTAATCTTGAAATTCCAGAGAATAAAGTCACCGCATTTATCGGTCCCTCTGGTTGCGGAAAATCGACCTTGTTGCGGGTGTTCAATCGCATGTTTGAGCTGTATCCCGAGCAGCGGGCTGAGGGGCAGATTCTGTTGGATGGTGAAAATTTGCTCACCAGCAAAGAAGACGTTGCCCTGCTGCGCGCCAAGGTCGGTATGGTGTTTCAAAAGCCTACGCCGTTCCCAATGTCGATTTTTGACAACATCGCCTTTGGTGTGAAATTATTCGAGAACCTCAACGCAACCGATATGGAAGAGCGTGTGGAGTGGGCCTTGCGCAAGGCGGCGCTGTGGACCGAAGTGAAGGACAAGATCAACCAAAGCGGCAGCAGTCTATCTGGCGGCCAGCAGCAGCGCCTGTGTATCGCACGTGGTATAGCCATCAAGCCCGAAGTGTTGTTGCTCGATGAGCCTTGCTCTGCACTAGACCCGATCTCAACGGCCAAAGTCGAAGAGCTAATTGTGGAGTTGAAGCGAGACTACACGGTAGTTATTGTGACCCACAACATGCAGCAGGCGGCGCGTTGCAGCGATTACACCGCGTATATGTATTTGGGCGATTTGGTGGAATTTGGTTCCACCGAGCAAATGTTTTTCAAGCCCACACGCAAAGAAACTGAAGACTACATTACCGGCCGTTTCGGCTAAGGACGCACCATGCCAAATAAACACTTATCGACTCAGTTTGACACCGAACTTACTTCTGTTTCTAGCCGCGTAATGGAAATGGGTGGCTTGGTAGAGTCTCAAATTCGCCGGGCAATTTATGCGCTGTCGCAGTTCAGCGTTGAGGCATCAAATGAGGTTTCCGCCAACGAAGCTCAGGTAAATGCCATGGAGATCGAGATCGACCAGCTGCTGTCTTCGATCATTGCCCGCCGACAGCCGACAGCACGCGATTTACGTTTGCTAATAGCTATCTCCAAAACCACCGCTAATTTGGAGCGTGTCGGCGATGAGGCCGAGAAAATCGCGCGCATGGTGCGCAGCATTATTCACAGCGGCTCACCGCGTGCGTTGCCGTCGCTAGAACTTCGCGTCGCGTCTGATTTAGCCTCTGGATTGCTGAACAAGGCGCTGGATGCGTTTGCTCGGCTTGATGTGAATGCAGCCGTAGCTATTCTCAAAGAAGACGACTTGATCGACGCGGAGTTTGATGGTTTTGTGCGCAAGCTCATTACCTACATGATGGAAGATCCCCGCATGATTTCTCCAAGCTTGGACTTGTTGTTCCTGGCCAAGGCGATTGAGCGGATTGGGGACCACTCCAAGAACATTGCCGAGTTCATCATCTATGTGGTTAAGGGCGAAGACGTACGCCATACCAGCATGGAGAAAATCGAGTCGGTGATCAAATGAGGACTCAAGCATGAGAAACATGCCCGCCGTTTTGGTCGTTGAAGACGAGCCAGCAATTGCTGAGCTTATCGCGGTGAATCTTCGACATAACGGCTTTCGCACCACGTGGGCGATTGATAGTGCAAGTGCGCAGGTTGAGATCGACGCATCGGTGCCCGATTTAATCTTGCTGGACTGGATGTTGCCTGGTGAAAGCGGTCTAATCTTGGCCAAGCGCTGGCGTGCACACCCGCGTACCAAAGAGGTGCCCATCATCATGGTGACGGCACGCGGTGACGAGTCAGATCGGGTTGCAGGGTTGGATGCTGGCGCAGACGACTACATTGCCAAACCGTTCTCTACCAAAGAACTTTTAGCACGTGTGCGCGCAGTGCTGCGCAGACGTGCTCCCGAGCCAGTAGGCGAGGCCTTAACTATCGCGGGGCTGACTTTAGACCCATCAACGCATCGGGTTTCTTACCAAGACCAGCCGCTTAAGTTGGGCCCAACAGAATTCAAACTTTTGCAATTTTTCATGGGCAGTTCGGAGCGGGTGCATAGCCGGGCGCAGTTGCTGGACAAAGTATGGGGCGACCATGTCTATATTGAAGAGCGTACAGTAGACGTGCACGTGAAGCGCCTGCGCGAAGCCCTGGCCCAAGCAGGTGCCATGGTAGAGACCGTGCGCGGAGCAGGTTATCGACTAACAGCCAAGCCGGAAGTAGCGCTGCAAGCCCCCGCATGATTTGGCGATTCTTCTCGTATTTTTTGTGCCAAGCGCTTCCAGCGTTGGTAGCATGGTTTGTTGTAAGTACTGAATACCGAGTATTTGGCATTTTCGCTGCGGCATTTTCGGGTGCTTTACTGTGGCTACTTTTCGATACTATTCGCGCCACAAAAGTGTTGGGCTGGCTCAAAGAAGGTGATGTTGCGCACAGCCCATTGCGTTCAGGTATGTGGGGCGAGGTGTTTGATCGGGTTCGTAAATTAGTCCGTACCCGGGACCGTGCCAAAGCAGAGAGTGACGGACGGCTCCAAGACTTTTTGGCAGCGCTGCAGGCCTCCCCAAACGGAGTTGTGTTGCTCGACGCTGACAGTCGCATTGAGTGGTTTAACCAGACTGCTGCGTCGCATTTTGGTTTTGATGCGCGCCGCGACATGTTGCAGCATTTTGGAAATTTAGTTCGCGATCCAGGGTTTGCAACTTATTATGCTAACCGCATTTTTCAGAGCGACGTTGTTATGCCGGGGCGCGACAGTACAGCGACAAAGCCAGTCAAGTTGTCAGTCCAAATACATCCGTACGGCGACGGTAGGAGTTTGTTGCTATCCCGCGACATTACTGCAGTGGAGCGGGCCGAGGCCATGCGGCGCGATTTTGTGGCCAATGTTTCGCACGAGATTCGCACTCCATTGACAGTTTTAGCGGGCTTTGTTGAAACGCTACAAACACTGTCACTTGACCCTGCGGAGCAAGTGCGATATTTGGGGCTCATGGCGCAGCAGGCAGAACGTATGCAAACGTTGGTCAGTGATCTGTTGATGTTGTCACGCTTGGAGGGCAGCCCCTTACCGCCAGCGCATGACTGGATTTCCGTGCGTGCCTTGTTGGCTCAGTGCGAGCAAGAGGCCAACGACTTTTCTAAGGTGTTGTGGAAGCGCCCGCAAGCCATTCAATTCGAAGTTTCTGGCGATGCCGAGATTGCAGGCTCGGCCACCGAAATCCACAGTGCTATGAGCAACTTAATTGGTAATGCCATTCGCTACACACCGGGTGACAAGGACATTGTTGTCCGTTGGATGCTTTTGAGCGGTGGAGGTGCAGTTTTTAGCGTGCGGGACCAAGGCAGTGGCATTGCACCAGAGCACATCCCTCGGCTTACCGAGCGCTTCTACCGTGTAGACCGTAGTCGCTCTCGAGAGACGGGGGGCACCGGTTTGGGGTTGGCGATTGTGAAACACGTGTGCCAGCGCCATGGCGCTGAACTGGGCATTGAAAGTTACCCCGGAAAAGGGTCTACGTTTTCCATCACATTTCCACCGCAGCGCATCAAGGTCTTAACGCCGCTTGAATAACAGTACCGATTGACTCATATCTGTCGGATGGTTAATTGGCATCACTAGATTCCATAAATTGGTATTCATGGAGCTTGGAGGTGCCATGTCGTTGCCTGCTTCTGTTAAGAGCCAGGCACAAACGGCGGGATGCTGGACTGGCCTTAGTTGCACGTTGCCGTAAACCAAAAACGCCGCAATTTGGCCTTGCCCTAAG
>JBEANP010000189.1:0-5787 GCA_041165385.1 Pseudomonadota bacterium
CTGCAATATGGAGCGTGATGCGGTATGTACTGCAAAGCGCATTTTTAAGGAGTAGACCTTGAGTCTTAATCGCAGTGAGAAAGAAGCGGTCATCAGTGATGTGACCGGCCTCGCCGCTAAAGCTCAAACGCTCGTGATCGCGGAATACCGTGGCATCACGGTCGCTGACATGACCAAACTGCGCGTCAATGCTCGCAGCAATGGTGTGAGCCTAAGCGTGTTGAAAAACACACTGGCCCGCCGTGCTGTGGCAGGTAGTGCATTTGAGATCGTTGCCGACCAGATGACCGGTCCTCTGATCTACAGTTTTTCAGAAGACGCTGTTGCAGCCGCCAAGGTGGTTGCAGACTTCGCGAAGACCAACGACAAGTTGGTAATTCGTGCAGGTGCGTACGGTGGAAAAGCTCTGGACGTGAACGGCGTTAAGCAATTGGCAAGCATCCCTTCCAAAGAAGTGTTGTTGGCTCAGTTGTTGGGCTTGATGCAATCCCCCATTTCCCGTACAGCACGTGTGTTGTCGGCATTGGCGGAGCAACGTGGCGCAGGTGCAGCAGAAGAAGCTGCTCCCGCAGAGGCAGTCGCAGCGTAATCGCCGCCTGTCTGTAGTAACCAAACTTGTTAGGAAATCAAAATGGCATTCGATAAAGACGCATTTTTGACCGCGCTGGATAGCATGACGGTCATGGAACTCAACGACCTGGTGAAAGCCATCGAAGAGAAATTTGGTGTGAGCGCTGCAGCAATGTCCGCTCCAGCTGCTGGCGGCGCTGTTGCTGCCGTAGCGGAAGAGAAAACAGAATTCAATGTAGTGTTGCTGGATGCCGGCGCTGCGAAGGTTTCCGTTATCAAGGCTGTTCGCGAAATTACAGGCTTGGGTCTGAAAGAAGCGAAAGACTTGGTTGACGGCGCTCCTAAGAACGTCAAAGAAGGCATTGCAAAGGCTGACGCCGAAGCTGCTGTCAAGAAATTGGTCGAAGCCGGTGCTAAGGCCGAGCTTAAGTAATTTAATTGCTTAAAAGGCTGGGTGTTCCAATTGGGGCACCCAGCCTTTCTTGCTTGTTTGCGTATGGTTAGTGCCTACTGAAAAATGGTTGTTATTAACCATTTTTCAGTGTCTTCTGACCCCGACTGCAGAAGATGCCTTGGTACGGGTTGTGTGCAATGCGCAACCGTCCGCCAATGATTGGTAGTGGCCAATCACCAAGCCTGTTGAGACTGATGCTCAACCAACAGTCGCCTAGGAACTCAGGTTCCTTAAGTCTTTGCCCGGAGATCTAATGGCTTACACATATACAGAACGCAAGCGCATTCGCAAAAATTTCGGTAATCGCGACAGCGTGCTTGAAATTCCATATTTGCTACAAATGCAAAAAGACGCCTATACGGCGTTTTTACAAGCGGATGTTGCACCCAAAAAGCGCACAGTTGAAGGATTGCAAGCTGCATTTGAAGCGGCATTTCCAATTGTTTCGCACAACGGCTTTGTCGAGATGAAGTACCTTGAGTACAACCTGGCCAAACCCGCCTTTGATGTACGGGAGTGTCAGACGCGCGGATTGACATTTGCGTCTGCTGTACGGGCCAAAGTGCAGTTGATCATTTATGACCGTGAGTCTTCCACTTCACAAAATAAAGTTGTCAAGGAAGTGAAAGAGCAAGAAGTCTATATGGGTGAAGTACCCCTCATGACTGGCAAAGGTTCTTTCATCATCAACGGTACTGAACGTGTCATCGTGTCGCAGTTGCACCGCTCTCCTGGTGTGTTTTTTGAGCATGACAAAGGCAAAACCCACAGCTCGGGCAAATTGCTCTTTTCCGCGCGCATCATCCCTTACCGTGGCTCTTGGCTCGATTTTGAATTTGATCCCAAGGACCTGCTGTATTTCCGCGTTGACCGTCGCCGCAAGATGCCAGTCACGATTTTGTTGCGCGCCATTGGGCTGAACAACGAATCCATACTTGCCAACTTCTTTGTGAATGACAACTTCCGCTTGATGGACAGCGGAGCACAAATGGAGTTTGTAGCTGAGCGTCTGCGGGGCGAGGTCGCCCGCTTTGACATTACTGACAAGAGTGGCAAGGTCGTCGTTGCCAAGGACAAGCGCGTAACTGCGCGCCATACGCGTGAGTTGGAGCAGTCTGGCACCACACACATCAGCGTGCCTGAAGACTTTTTGGTTGGCCGTGTGGTAGCACGCAATGTCATTGATGCTGACACCGGAGAAATCGTCACTAAGGCCAATGAAGAGTTGACAGAGGCATTGCTCAAGAAATTGCGCACGGCTGGCATCGCCGATTTGGCCTGCATCTACACCAATGAATTAGACCAAGGCGCCTACATTTCGCAAACTTTGCGCACCGATGAAACAGCTGATGAATTCGCTGCTCGCGTTGCCATCTATCGCATGATGCGCCCTGGGGAGCCACCAACAGAAGACGCCGTTCAAGCGCTGTTCCAACGCTTGTTCTACAACCCCGACACCTACGATCTGTCTCGCGTAGGGCGCATGAAGTTCAACGCCAAGATGGGCCGCGCTGAGTCCACTGGCCCGATGGTGCTGACCAACGAAGATATTTTGGCTGTAGTCAAAATCCTCGTGGATCTGCGTAACGGTCACGGCGATGTAGACGATATTGACCATTTGGGTAACCGCCGCGTTCGCTGTGTGGGCGAGCTGGCTGAAAACCAATACCGTACAGGTTTGGCGCGTATCGAAAAAGCCGTGAAAGAGCGTCTGGGTCAAGCAGAGCAAGAGCCCTTGATGCCCCATGACCTGATCAACAGCAAGCCGATTTCGGCAGCTTTGAAAGAGTTTTTTGGCGCCTCTCAGTTGTCCCAGTTCATGGACCAAACCAATCCGCTGGCTGAAATTACCCACAAGCGCCGTGTTTCGGCTCTTGGTCCAGGTGGTTTGACCCGCGAACGTGCTGGCTTTGAAGTGCGTGACGTGCACGTGACCCACTATGGTCGTGTGTGCCCCATTGAAACGCCTGAAGGTCCAAACATTGGCCTGATTAACTCGTTGGCACTATATGCGCGATTGAACGAATACGGGTTCATTGAAACTCCGTACCGTCGCGTGGTGGACAGTAAGGTCACAAACGACATCGATTACCTCTCTGCAATTGAAGAGGGTAAGTACGTTATTGCCCAGGCAAATGCAACGCTGGACAAGGATGGTGTTTTGACCGGTGATTTGGTTTCGGCCCGTGAAAAAGGCGAATCAATTTTGGTCGGTGCCGAGCGCGTGCAATACATGGACGTATCACCCGCGCAAATCGTATCTGTGGCGGCGTCTTTGGTACCGTTCTTGGAGCATGACGATGCCAACCGAGCGCTGATGGGTGCCAATATGTCCCGACAGGCCGTGCCGGTGTTGCGCCCTGAAAAGCCTATGGTGGGTACAGGCATTGAGCGTGTCGCTGCTATTGACTCAGGCACCGTTGTGACCACAACACGTGGTGGTGTTGTGGACTATGTGGATGCAACGCGTGTCGTGATTCGCGTTAATGACGCTGAAGCACAAGCAGGCGAAGTGGGTGTGGATATCTACAACCTCATCAAGTACCAGCGCTCCAACCAAAACACCAATATTCACCAACGGCCCATTGTCAAAAAAGGCGACAAGCTAGCCAAGGGTGACGTGATTGCCGACGGCGCATCCACAGATCTGGGTGAAATCGCTATTGGTCAAAATATGCTTGTGGCGTTTATGCCGTGGAACGGCTACAACTTCGAAGACTCAATTTTGATCAGCGAGCGTGTGGTGGCGGAAGACCGCTACACCTCGATTCATATCGAAGAACTCGTGGTCATGGCGCGTGACACCAAGTTGGGTGCGGAAGAAATTACCCGCGATATCCCCAACTTGTCCGAGCAACAACTCAATCGCTTGGACGAGTCCGGCATTATTTACGTGGGTGCGGAAGTGTTGCCGGGCGACACGCTGGTTGGCAAGGTCACACCCAAGGGTGAAACTACACTAACACCGGAAGAAAAGTTGCTGCGCGCCATCTTTGGTGAGAAAGCATCTGACGTCAAAGACACCTCTTTGCGCGTTGACCAAGGCTCACAAGGCACCGTGATTGATGTGCAGGTCTTCACCCGTGAAGGCATTACCCGCGACAAGCGCGCACAGCAGATCATTGACGACGAGTTGAAGCGTTTCCGTTTGGACTTGAACGATCAACTGCGCATCGTTGAAGCCGACGCTTTCGACCGTATCGCAAAATTGCTGGACGGTAAGACTGCCAACGGCGGACCACAAAAACTCGCCAAGGGTACAAAGATCGACAAGGCCTACTTGGCATCGGTGGAAAAGTTTCATTGGTTTGACATTCGCCCTGCGGACGAAGATGTGGCAAGCCAATTGGAGAGCATTAAGAACTCGCTAGAGCAAACTCGCCACAGCTTTGACCTCGCTTTTGAAGAGAAGCGCAAGAAGTTGACACAAGGTGACGAATTGCCGGCTGGCGTTCTGAAGATGGTCAAGGTCTACATTGCCGTCAAGCGCCGCTTGCAGCCTGGTGACAAGATGGCCGGTCGCCACGGCAACAAAGGCGTGGTTTCCAAGATCACCCCTGTCGAAGATATGCCTTACATGGCCGATGGCACACCGGTTGATATCGTGTTGAACCCATTGGGTGTTCCGTCTCGTATGAACATTGGTCAGGTGTTGGAAGTGCATTTGGGTTGGGCCGGCAAAGGCTTGGGCCAACGCATCGGCGATATGTTGCAACGTGAAGCTGCCGCAACTGAGATTCGTGGTTTCCTTGAGCAGGTTTACAACGGCACGGGCCGCAAAGAAGACTTGGCACAGTTGTCTGACACAGAAGTTCAAGAAATGGCGCAGGAGTTGACGACTGGCGTGCCATTCGCGTCACCGGTGTTTGATGGTGCCACCGAAAAAGAAATCGGTGACATGCTGCAGTTGGCCTATCCGGACGATGTAGCCATGGCCAAAGGATTGACCCCTACTCGCACGCAAGCGCAGTTGTACGACGGACGTACTGGCGATGCGTTTGAACGCACGACAACAGTGGGTTATATGCATTACTTGAAGTTGCACCACTTGGTCGATGACAAGATGCACGCACGTTCTACGGGTCCCTACAGCTTGGTGACCCAGCAGCCGTTGGGTGGTAAAGCCCAATTCGGTGGTCAGCGTTTTGGTGAGATGGAGGTCTGGGCGTTGGAGGCGTATGGCGCTTCTTACGTCTTGCAAGAAATGCTCACAGTGAAGTCCGATGACGTTCAAGGTCGTACCAAAGTGTACGAAAGCATCGTCAAGGGCGAGCACTCTATCGAAGCCGGTATGCCGGAATCGTTCAATGTGTTGGTCAAGGAAATTCGTTCCTTGGGCATTGATATTGAACTCGAGCGTTCTTAATAGATAAGGGAAAGAGTCATATGAAATCGTTACTCGACCTGTTCAAGCAGTTCACTCCCGATGAGCATTTCGATGCCATCAAAATTGGTATGGCATCGCCCGAAAAGATCCGTTCGTGGTCTTTCGGTGAGGTGAAGAAGCCAGAAACCATTAACTACCGCACCTTCAAGCCTGAGCGTGATGGTTTGTTCTGCGCCAAGATTTTCGGACCTATCAAGGACTACGAATGCTTGTGTGGCAAGTACAAACGACTCAAGCACCGTGGTGTCATTTGCGAAAAGTGCGGCGTTGAAGTCACACAGACCAAAGTGCGTCGCGAGCGCATGGGCCACATCGATCTGGCTGCTCCTTGCGCCCACATCTGGTTCTTGAAGTCCCTGCCAAGCCGTTTGGGCCT
>JBEANP010000190.1:0-5752 GCA_041165385.1 Pseudomonadota bacterium
CTTCGGCATGAAAAATAGAGCAAGTACAAAACAGCAATACGCCCCCGGGGCGCAACAACGGCCACAAAGCACGCAGTATTTTCGCCTGTAGGAGAGCAAGCTGGGCGACATCTGTTTCGCGCCGCAACCAGCGTACATCGGGGTGCCGCCTGACGATGCCAGAGGCGGTACAGGGAGCGTCTAACAATATGCCGTCAAACAACTTACCGTCCCACCAGTGTTCGGGATACGAAGCATCTGCGGCTAGTACTTCCGCATCTACCTGAATTCGAAGTAAATTGTCTGAAATTCGCAAACAACGCTTCGCATCAATGTCTAGCGCCACGACGCGGGCGTCAGACAATTCAAGCAAGTGACCCGTTTTCCCACCGGGCGCCGCGCAAGCATCCAGCAGCCGCGGCGCCTTCAGGCCTTCTAGCCCTTGAAGCAACAAAGGCGCCGCCATTTGCGCTGCACCGTCCTGGACCGACACCATACCATCAAAAAACCCTGGTAGCCGCTGCACAGCGACTGCCTGTACAAGTTCAACACCATATCGGCCATTGGTTTTTGCTTCTATTCCGGCAGTTTGCAACATATCAAGATAAGCACTCGGCGTACTGCGACGAGCATTCACTCTTAACGTCAAGGGTGCCTGGGTGTTGGCGGCGGACAGCATTGCTTCCCAACACGTGGGGTATTCCGTTTGCAAGCGCAGAATCCACCACTGCGGGTGGTTCCATACAGCAACCAAATCAGAGTCAGTCAGAGAAACCAACGTATCTCGTTCACGCAAAAAACGACGTAAACACGCGTTGACAAAGTTAGCTTGGGCGCGCGTTTGAGGGTTACGCTTTGCAGCTTCCACAGCCTGGTTCACTAACGTGAATGCATCGTACGATACGTTCGACGCATTCCACGCCAACGCCAGTGCCGTGCACAGCAGAGCGTCTACCTGCACCGGCGGGGCTTTATTCGCTAACAGTTTACGCAAGGCCTGCGCTCGACCCAAATTGCGCCACACGTGAAATGCCAAGGCCTGAACTCCCGGGCGTAAATTGGAGGATACGGCATCGATAGCGACGGTACCCGACAAGCCGTCCCAAACGGACGCCAAAACAGCAGCCGTTGCCTGGAGCTGTCGCCACAATGGGATTTTTTCTTGGTTATTTTGCATGCATTCCTATAGTGTTCCTGCCGCTTTAAATCCCGCAACCCGCACCAACAAGTTAGCGGGGAACTGTTTGAGGGCAAGGTTGTACTCCGTCGCTATTTGTTGATACGTATTTCTAGCTCGCATCACTTTTTGTGATATCCGCTCCCACTCGACTTGCAATCCCTCTGGCAGCCGCTGACCAGCTAAGTCATCAGGAGACTCTCGCAAATCTGACCACGCATCTTGAAGAGACTGGTAACTGAGGGCCAGCATACGCACAGCCTCTTCACCAAGCGGTGATACCCTGACCCCTTGGCATGCGCGATTGAGCGCACTCAATGCTTTCTGCAATTCACTCCACTCCAATGCTTCTTGGTCCATATCAGCCCCCAAATGTGCATGGACCAACGCGTCATAGCGCAACAGGTACCTATCGAGCGTAACCATGGCCTCAAACCCTCTCGCACGCATGCGCATGAGGCGGTTATAGACCCCCACACTCCAAAAAAATGATATGGCAAACATGGCCCAAATCAGCAATGAATAAGTCATCGTGAATCGTGGTGTTAATTTAGCAGCTATAACAAAAACGCCCCAAGCCCTCGTACAGAGTGCTTGGGGCGCTACTTTTATTGTAGCAAACTACAATTATTGAGCAGCCGCGCCTTCATCAGCTTGCGCGTCAACGGACTCCCCTGCCAACTCTGCCGCTTCTGCTTCAGCAATGGCACGACGTTCTGCATCGTCCATGGTTTCGCGCACTTTACGAGCTTCATGGTATGCGAGGCCAGTTCCGGCAGGGATCAGTCGACCCACAATCACGTTCTCTTTCAGACCACGCAACTCGTCGCGTTTGCCCATGATCGCGGCTTCAGTCAGCACGCGGGTGGTTTCTTGAAAGGACGCCGCACTGATAAAGCTGTCAGTAGACAAGGATGCCTTGGTAATGCCCAACAACAGATTGGTAAATACGGCTGGAATCTTGCCTTCGGCACGCAATGCATCATTCGTATTGAGCATTTCAGAGCGCTCTACTTGCTCACCGTTGATATAGCTGGAGTCACCTGCAGCTTCGACCACGACGCGACGCAGCATTTGGCGAACAATCACTTCAATGTGCTTGTCGTTGATCTTCACGCCTTGCAAACGGTACACGTCCTGGACTTCGTCCACGATGTAACGGGCCAGCTCTTCAGAGCCCAACAAACGCAAGATGTCTTGCGGATCGGCAGGGCCGTCCACCACGGACTCGCCCTTGTTAACCACTTGACCTTCGTGCACCAAGATGTTCTTTTCCTTCGGAACCAACTCTTCCCAGACTTTGCCTTCAGGATCAGTGATCTGCAAGCGAACCTTGCCCTTGGTCTCCTTGCCGAAAGAGACCGTACCGGTAACTTCGGCGAGGACGCCTTTGTCTTTGGGTGAACGGGCTTCGAACAACTCGGCCACGCGGGGCAGGCCACCGGTAATGTCGCGAGTCTTCTGGCCTTCGATTGGGATACGGGCTAGCACTTCGCCTGGACCCACATCTTGACCGTCGCGCACTTGCACCAGCGAACCAATCGGGAATCCAATGGTTACGGAGTGATCGGTTCCAGGAATCTTCACTTCATGGCCTGAAGCGTCAATCAACTTTACCTGTGGACGGACCACCTTGGCCGCGCCGCGTCGCTTGGGATCGATAACCACCAGAGTGGACAAGCCGGTGACTTCGTCCACTTGCTTGGCTACCGTCAAGCCTTCTTCAACATTCTCAAAGTGTGCCTTACCGGCGAACTCAGTAATGATGGGGCGGGTCAATGGATCCCAATTTGCCAAAATTGCACCCGCTTTGATGGTCTGATCAGCCTTGACCGTCAACACAGCACCGTAAGGTACTTTGTGACGTTCACGTTCACGACCATGCTCGTCGTGAATGACGATTTCGCCAGAACGAGAGATCACGACCAGCTCTTTCTTGCTGTTGGTCACATACCGCATTGTTGCGTTGAAACCGATAGCGCCGTTCGACTTTGCCTCTACGCTGGACGCAATAGCAGCACGCGACGCAGCACCACCAATGTGGAACGTACGCATGGTCAGCTGAGTCCCCGGCTCACCGATAGATTGCGCAGCGATCACGCCAACGGCTTCGCCGCCATTGATCAAACCGCCACGACCCAAGTCGCGTCCGTAGCACCTAGCACAAATACCAAAACGAGTTTCGCAGGTCAAGGCAGTGCGCACCTTTACTTCATCCACGCCAGCGATCTCGAGCTCTTCGATCAAGTCTTCGTCCAGCATCGCACCGGCTGTTGCCAGCACGGCGCGTGTCTCGGGGTGCAGTACATCTTCAGCAGCAGAACGGCCCAAGATGCGATCACGCAAGGATTCGATGGTTTCACCGCCCTCGACAATCGCACGCATCAGGTAACCGTTGTGGGTGCCGCAATCCTGCTCTGTCACAACCAAGTCTTGCGTCACGTCTACCAAACGGCGGGTAAGGTAACCCGAGTTAGCAGTTTTCAACGCAGTGTCGGCCAGGCCTTTACGCGCACCGTGGGTGGAGATGAAGTACTCCAACACGTTCAAACCTTCGCGGAAGTTGGCGGTAATGGGCGTTTCGATAATGGAGCCATCCGGCTTGGCCATCAATCCACGCATACCGGCAACCTGGCGAATCTGGGCAGCAGAGCCGCGAGCACCAGAGTCAGCCATCATGTAGATGGAGTTGAAAGATTCCTGAGCAACTTCATTGCCATGGCGGTCGATAACAGTCTCTTTAGAGAGCTTGGCCATCATTACCTTGGAGACTTCATCACCAGACTTGCCCCAGATGTCGACGACCTTGTTATAGCGCTCGCCAGCAGTCACTAAACCGGACACGTACTGTTGTTCGATTTCCTTAACTTCTTTCTGGGCGCGTCCAATGATGTCGTGCTTTTCTTGCGGCACCAACATGTCATCGATACAAATAGAGATACCCGCCTTTGTCGCCAGGCGGAAGCCCGCCTGTAACAGCTTGTCCGCAAATACCACGGTCTCTTTCAATCCACACTTGCGGAAAGACACGTTGATAAGCTTGGAAATTTCTTTCTTTTTCAACGCCTTGTTGATGTTGGAAAAAGGCAGTCCTTTTGGCAAAATTTCAGACAGCAGTGCACGCCCTGCAGTGGTTTCCCAAAGCTTGGTAGACGGTACAAATTCGCCCGTATCTTTGTCTTTGGTGTACTCGGTCAAGCGCACATTGATGCGGGAGTTAAGCTCCACTTCATTGGCGTCAAAAGCGCGCTGTACCTCACCGGTATCGGCAAAAATCAAGCCTTCGCCCTTGCCGTTGATACGGTCACGGGTGGTGTAGTACAAACCCAGCACCACGTCTTGCGAGGGAACAATGGAGGGTTCGCCATTGGCGGGGAACAGCACGTTGTTGGATGCCAGCATCAGAGTGCGAGCTTCCATTTGCGCCTCAACGGACAACGGCACGTGCACAGCCATCTGGTCACCATCGAAGTCGGCGTTGAATGCCGCGCAAACGAGGGGGTGCAACTGGATGGCTTTGCCTTCGATGAGGATGGGCTCAAAGGCCTGGATGCCCAAACGGTGCAGCGTAGGCGCACGGTTAAGCATCACGGGGTGCTCTTTGATGACCTCTTCCAAAATATCCCAAACCACAGGTGTGCCGGATTCAACTTCCTTCTTGGCCGCCTTGATGGTCGTCGCAATGCCCATGGCTTCAAGGCGCGCGAAGATGAAGGGCTTGAACAATTCCAAGGCCATCAGCTTGGGTAGACCACATTGGTGCAGCTTGAGTGTTGGGCCGACGGTAATTACGGAACGACCGGAGTAATCGACACGCTTGCCCAGCAAGTTTTGACGGAAACGGCCAGACTTACCCTTGATCATGTCAGCCAACGACTTGAGTGCACGCTTATTGGCACCAGTCATTGCTTTACCGCGACGACCGTTGTCCAACAAGCTGTCCACGGCTTCTTGCAACATGCGTTTTTCGTTACGTGCAATGATTTCGGGCGCTTTGAGTTCCAGCAAACGGCGCAGACGGCTGTTGCGGTTGATCACGCGGCGGTACAGGTCGTTTAGATCAGAAGTCGCAAAGCGGCCTCCGTCCAGAGGAACCAGTGGGCGCAGGTCCGGTGGCAACACGGGCAGCACGTCCAATACCATCCACTCGGGCTTGATACCGGATTTCTTGAAGGCTTCCAATACCTTGAGGCGCTTGGCGTTCTTCTTGATCTTGAGCTCGGAACCGGTCAGGTCATTGCGCAGCTTCTCGATCGAGCCTTCGATATCAATGCTTTGGAGCAGATCCTTGATACCCTCAGCACCCATCTTCGCTTGGAACTCGTCGCCGTATTCCTTGAACTTGGCGTCGAAATCGTCTTCCGTCATGATGCTGAATTTCTTCAGCGGAGTCATGCCGGGATCCGTGACAACATATGCTTCAAAGTACAGCACACGTTCGATATCACGCAGGGTCATATCCAACACCAAGCCCAAACGGCTTGGCAGGGACTTCAAGAACCAGATGTGGGCGCAAGGAGCAGCCAGATCGATGTGGCCCATGCGCTCGCGACGCACTTTGGTCTGTGTGACTTCAACGCCGCACTTTTCGCAAAT
>JBEANP010000191.1:0-5751 GCA_041165385.1 Pseudomonadota bacterium
AGCTCGGTGTTTCGCAAGAGTCAAGTCAGTAAAATCGGGGTTAATCCCTACTCGTTCCTGTTTACACCAAAGAGAGACCATTCATGTCATTAGGCAAAGTTACCCCCGGCAACAAAATCCCAGAAGCATTCAATGTGGTTATTGAAATTCCTATGAATGCCGACCCAGTGAAATACGAAGTGGATAAAGAGTCTGGCGCAATCTTTGTAGACCGTTTCATGAGCACTGCCATGCATTACCCCACCAACTACGGCTATGTGCCCCAGACGCTGTCGGGTGATGGCGACCCCGTTGATGTGTTGGTAATCACCCCCGTGCCGTTGATCCCCGGTGTGGTGGTCACTTGCCGCGCTATCGGCATCTTGAAGATGGAAGACGAAGCTGGCATGGATGGCAAAGTACTGGCCGTACCCATCAACAAAATTCTTTCGCTGTACAGCAAATGGCAAAAGCCTGAAGACTTGCAGCCTTTGCGCTTGAAAACCATCGCCCACTTCTTTGAGCACTACAAAGACCTGGAAGAGGGCAAATGGGTCAAGATTTTGGGTTGGGACGGCCCAGAAGCCGCCCACCAAGAAATCTTGGAAGGCGTTGAAAATTACAAGAAGACCCAAGCCTAGTTAGCTTGCCAATGCCCTGAAGGACGGCGTGTGTGAAAGTTTAGTTGCACACGCCGCCAACGCATGGTGGGCGCCCCCTTTTTACCGTCAGACCGCGTTCTTTAGAGGACTGCGCTGCCTCAATTCGTCCAAGTAGTTGTCAACCCCAGCGCCTTCGCGCTCCAAAAAGCGCGCTACCGCGTCAGCAAATGCTGGATGGGCAATCCGGTGTGCACTGCTGGTTACTACGGGCAGTAGCGCCCGCGCCATTTTGTGTTCGCCTTGTGCGCCGCCCTCAAAACGCTCAATCCCATTGGCAATACACCACTCCAAGGGTTGGTAGTAGCAAGCTTCAAAGTGCAGGCAGTCCACATTTTCTAACGCACCCCAGTAGCGTCCGTAAGCCACTTTTTTTGAATCAAATTGGCTTGCAGCGCCCGTGGAATGTGCCTGAATAGCTATCAAACTGCTAGCAATAGGACGTCCATCACGTTCAGCAACGAACAACAGCCAGCTCTCCGGCATGGCTTGCGCCATGCGTGCAAAAAAGTCGCGGTTCAAATAGGGTGCGTTGCCGTGCTCCAGGTAGGTACGTTCATAGCACTGGTAAAAAAACTCCCAATCTGTAGGTGAAGTTTCGCTGCCCAAGCTGTGGCGAAACGTCACCCCCGCCTGTGCCACCTTGCGCCGCTCTTGGCGGATTTTCTTGCGCTTGTCTTGCGCCAGTGATGCCAAAAATTCTTCGAAATCTGCATAAAGGCAGGTTTTGCCGCTGGGCCGCCCCAAGGCAAAATGCGCCCCATCGGGGGGCAGCGCAGCACACGTAGTGCCGAGCGTGGGGGCTACATTCTTCCAATGAAACTGCACCGTGTTCCGCAGCATCAGCCCCGCGTCGGCGCAGGCCTGCGTATCGGCCTCAGCACCAAACAGCAAGTGCAGGGATGACACCGCTTGTTGCTGGCACCACGCAATCAGTGCCTGCACCAGCGCGGCGCGGGCTGCGTCGTCGCGGGCCAGCAGGCGTGTGCCAGGCACCGGGGTAAACGGCACAGCCACCACTGCCTTGGGGTAGTAGGGCACACCGTGCTGTTGGTAGGCGCTGGCCCACGCCCAGTCAAATACATATTCGCCGTAAGAATGGTCTTTCAGGTAAACAACGCAGGCCGCAGCCAGTGCGTTGCCAGCATGCAGAGTGATGAAGTGCGCGTTCCACCCGGTGGTGGCGCAGGCACTGCCGCTGTCATGCAAAGCGGCCAGATACGCGTGGCGCATAAAGGGGCTAGGTAGGGCCTGTTGAGCCAATAGGGCGTCCCACGCTTGCGCGTCCACCGCAGAGGGCGCTTTGTACACCCGAATGACATAATCAGACAGGGCCATGGCAAGCCCCCAACCCGGTGGCTGTGCTGGGGTTTTCGCTGACAACAATTACGAACTGGTTCATGACTCTCAAACTGTGCATCGCGCAACTTAACTTCTGTGTGGGTGACCTCGATGGCAACGTCAAAAAAATAGTCGACGCCGCCAGTACGGCCTATGCGGACGGTGCGCGCTTGCTGCTCACGCCCGAACTCTCGATCTGTGGCTACGCCGCAGAAGACTTGTTTCTGCGCCCTGCTTTTATAGCCGCTTGCAATGATGCCGTGAAAGCAGTGGCGCAGCAGACTGCCGGGTTAAAAGGCATGGCCATCGTGGTGGGTCACCCCACCGGGGGAGACAGCCGCACCCGGTCCGTGGCAGTGCAGCAGCGCTTTAATGCAGCTAGCGTGCTGCGTGATGGCGCGGTGATTGCCACCTACGCTAAGCGCGAGTTGCCCAACTACCAAGTGTTTGATGAGCGGCGCTATTTCACCCCCGGCAACGGTGTGTGTGTGTTTGACGCAGGTGAGGGCGACAGCCTCGTTCGGGTCGGCTTGTTAATTTGCGAAGATGCGTGGTTTGAAGAGCCCGCGCGCCTGGCCCAAGAGGCGGGTGCACAAATGCTGGCAGTAATTAACGCCTCGCCCTTCCATGTGGGCAAAGGCTACGAGCGCGAAGCCATGATGGCCCAGCGCTGCCAGGCCACCGGCTTGCCGCTGGTCTACGCCCATTTGGTGGGTGGGCAGGACGAGGTGGTGTTTGAAGGCCATTCGTTTGCCCTCAACGCCGACGGCTCGGTTGTTGGCAGAGCCCCCAGTTTTAAAGAAAATCTGTTCGTAGCCCTCGTGGATCGTGCGCAAGCAGCTATCAAAATAGTAGCGCCGATTGAGCCTGTTCGTACCCCTGAGGCAGACCTATGGGACGCTTTGGTGCTGGGTGTGCGCGACTACATCGGTAAAAATGGCTTCCCCAGTGTGTTGCTGGGCCTGTCAGGGGGCATTGACTCTGCCTTGGTGCTGGCCATTGCGGTGGATGCCTTGGGTGCCGACAAAGTGCGCGCGGTGATGATGCCTTCGCCCTACACCGCCGACATCAGCTGGATTGACGCCCGCGACATGGCTCGCCGTATGGGCGTGCGCTACGACGAAATCTCCATCGTGCCGGAGTTTGAGGCCTTCAAAGCCTCTTTGGCGGGCGAATTTGCCGGTCTTGCTGAGGACACCACCGAAGAAAACATCCAGGCCCGCATACGCGGTACCTTATTGATGGCTTTGAGCAACAAGTTCGGCAGCATCGTGCTCACCACGGGTAACAAGTCCGAGATGGCCACCGGCTACTGCACCTTGTATGGCGACATGGCAGGCGGCTTTGCCGTCATCAAAGACCTGGCCAAAACGCTGGTGTTCAAAATTTGCCGCTGGCGCAACGAGCACGACCCCTACGGCACGGGCAAAAGCCCCATTCCCGAACGCATCATCACCCGCCCACCGAGTGCCGAGCTGCGCCCCGACCAAAAAGACCAGGACAGCCTGCCGCCCTATGAGGTGCTAGACGCCATTGTTGAGCGTTACATGGAAAACGACCAAAGCATCGATTCGATCGTTGCCGCCGGGTTTGCGCGTGCCGATGTGGAAAGGGTCACCCGCCTGATCAAAATCAACGAATACAAGCGCCGCCAAGCGCCTATTGGTATTCGCGTTACCCACCGCAGCTTTGGCAAAGATTGGCGTTATCCTATTACCAGTCGTTTTCGTGCCTAATTATTCAAAAAGTGGACAAACCCCATGAAACAAATCACCGCCATCGTTAAACCTTTCAAACTCGAAGAAGTACGTGAAGCCCTGGCCGACTGTGGCGTCACGGGTCTTACCGTGACAGAGGTCAAAGGTTTTGGTCGCCAAAAAGGCCACACCGAGCTGTACCGTGGGGCCGAGTACGTGGTCGACTTTTTGCCTAAAGTTAAAGTCGAAGTGGTAGTAAAAAACGACGACGTAGACCGCTGTGTCGAGGCCATCGTCAAAGCCGCTCGCACTGGAAAAATCGGTGACGGCAAAATTTTCGTCACCAACGTCGAGCGCGTAGTGCGCATTCGCACCGGCGAGCAAGACGACTCTGCTGTTTAATTCAGCGCCACGAGGGGTTGCTCAGGCGAGCTTCTGAGCGAGTGCAGCTGCCCAAATCCCAATGCTCAGCAGCAGGCTGAGCAACACCGCCGCGCTACCCATATCTTTGGCGCGTTTAGACAGTGCGTGCCATTCGGGTCCTATGCGGTCAATTGTCGTTTCCAGGGCGGTATTGAGCAGTTCCACAATCATCACCAGCAGCACGCTGCCTGCCAAAAGCGCTACTTCAGTCCAATGCCGCCCTAGCCAGAAGGCAGCAGGTACCAGCAATATGGCAGCCATGCTCTCTTGGCGAAACGCTGTTTCGTCCCAGCCAGCCCGCAGTCCGGCCAAGGAATAACCGGTGGCGTTCCACACGCGGCTTAGTCCTTTACGCTCTTTTTGCGGGTTGGCTATGGTGTTGTTCATGGCGGCGCCCATTGCCTAACGGCTCATGGGCGGTGAGGTAACTAAGCGTGTACCCGCCATGGCGTCATGCCAAAACTGGCCCTCGCGCTGAAATCTGCTCACAACAGCCCAACAGGCCACCCAGCCCAAAACAATCACGCTGGTTTCAGGCCCTGTCAAGTTAAACGGCATTATGGCCGCCAGTGGTGGCAAAAACCACAAGTAACTCAGTGCATAGCGCACCAATGCGCGCGTCTGGGAGATGGGGGCACCGTGCACGTCCACCACACGAATATCCCAAGTCTTCATGGCTAAAGTCTGCCCTTTGGCCCAAAACCACACAAAGTAAATGCCAAACACCACAAACAAAAAGGCTTGCAATGCATGCCGGTTGTCCATCGCATTGCGGGTTTGACTCAGTGTGCCAAATAGGTAGCCAGATATAAAAACCACACCGAACATCAGCATGCCCTCATACAGCCAGCAAGCCATACGTCGCCGTAGGCCGGGAATTGACAAGGGGAGGGGGAGTAGTTGGGGTTCAGCCATTACCGGGTGCACCGCACTAAGGCTTGTTAGCGTCTGTTGGGCTGCCCATTAACGCTGGGAGCAAGGTGTTGGGGTTAAGCGACTGCGGCTTAGCAACTAGGGACTGCTTGGTTTCTGGAGTTTTGGTGGGCGTAATTGGTATCACCGTAAGTCGCTGTGACGCGGCTGGCTTTACTGCCACAGCGGCACCAACTGGCTTACTTTGGGCACCTGCGGCGAGTTTTCCACGCTCTTCTGCGCTTAAAGCTTGATACGCATCCCAGTTAGCTGTTCGCTCTGCTGGGGCAAGTTGTTTGGTCTGTGCAAAATTTAGGCGCGCTTGTTCACGCTCTTGGGGTTTTAAAGCTGCCCACTCTGCCATACGCGCATGGAGTTTTTCTTGCTCTGGCGCAGCAAGCGATGGGTAGTTTTGGGCAAGCGCTATCCATTTACGTCGATGGGCTTCAGACAAAGAGTCCCAGGTGCTGGCTAGGGGCAGCAAAGACCGCTGCTGGATCGGGCTCAAAGCAACCCAACGTGGCGCACCCATTACCGCGGATGCCGGTGCCGATTGTGTCTGTGCTTGGTTTTGCAAGGGCGCACACAAAGCCAACACCATCAGAGTTAAGGCGAAAAAGCGGGCTGGCGCGCCCATTGAACGGCTGTGATTAACAAAAAAAGTCATTGAATCTGATTAACGCTCAGCATTATTGCTGCGTAAAAACTGCAAAAATCCGGGGTCGGTGTAGGCAGCCGGC
>JBEANP010000192.1:0-5712 GCA_041165385.1 Pseudomonadota bacterium
GGCGGTGCTGCAGTACGGCGACCACGGCGGAGCGGTGGGTTACCTGGTGGGCCAGGAAAACCGCGGTTTGGAATACATGTTCATCATGATGAATGCGGCCCGTTACGGCGTGGGGGTGCAGGGCATTGCCATTGCCGAGCGCGCTTACCAAAAGGCAGTGCAGTTTGCCAAAGACCGCGTGCAAAGCCGCCCGGTGGATGGCTCTATTGCGGCCAGCGCGCCCATCATTCACCACCCCGATGTGCGCCGCATGCTGATGACCATGCGTGCCTATACCGAAGGCTGTCGCGCCCTGGCGACCGTGGCGGCCAGCGCCTACGACGCAGCCCACCACCATCCTGACGCCGATGTCCGCAAGCCCAACCAGGCGTTTTACGAATTCATGGTGCCGCTGATCAAGGGCTTCAGCACTGAGATGAGCCTGGAAGTCACCTCGCTGGCCGTGCAAGTGCATGGCGGCATGGGCTTTATTGAAGAAACCGGCGTGGCCCAGTACTACCGCGACGCCAAAATTTTGACCATTTACGAAGGCACCACCGCCATCCAGGCCAACGACTTGGTGGGCCGCAAAACCTCGCGCGATGGCGGCCAAACGGCCAAGGGCATTGCCGGTCAAATCGAGACCACCGAGGCCGCATTGGCCACAAGCGGCACGCCCAATGCATTGGCCGTGGCCAAGCGCCTGAAAGTGGCACGCGAAGCGTTTATCGACGTGGTGGACTTTGTGGCGGGCAACACAAAAACCAGCCCGAACGCCGTGTTTGCAGGTAGCGTGCCTTACCTCATGCTGGCAGGCAATCTGATGGCAGGCTGGCAAATGGCGCGTGGTTTGCTGGTCGCGCAAGACCAGTTGGCCGCGGATGTTGACGCGCCCTTCATGCAAGCCAAAATCACCACTGCACGCTTCTATGCCGACCACATCTTGAGCAAGGCCCCCGGCCTGCGCGACAGTATTGTGGAAGGCGCTGACAGCGTGACAGCTTTGGCGCTTGAGTCCTTCTAAGCACTGTAGCGTAGCCAGACTGCTACAAAAATAGTAGCTTGTTACGCATATTCCGAGGGGGCTACAGGCCTCTTTTTTATAAAACTGACCTGCCTGGAAACACCATGTCCCACTTGCCTGCGCCCCTGAATAGTTTGCCTTTTCCGGTTATAGGCTCGCCGCTGTTCATCATCAGCACGCCCAAACTGGTGATTGCCCAGTGCATTGCTGGCGTAGTGGGTTCCATGCCCGCGCTCAATGCCCGCCCAGCGGAGCAGTTGGAAGAGTGGCTGATTGAAATCACCGAGGCCCTGGCCGCCCACAACAAGGCACACCCCGACCGGCCCGCAGCGCCCTTTGCCATCAACCAGATCGTGCACAAGAGCAATGACCGCCTGGAGCACGATATGGCCCTGTGTGTGAAATACAGGGTGCCCATCATCATCACCAGCCTGGGGGCGCGCGAAGAAATCAATGCCGCCGCGCACAGCTATGGTGGCGTGGTGCTACACGATGTCATCAACAACAAACATGCCCACAAAGCGATCGAAAAGGGCGCTGACGGACTGATTGCGGTGGCTGCAGGTGCGGGTGGCCATGCGGGTGTCAAAAGCCCGTTTGCACTGATTCAGGAAATTCGCCAGTGGTTTGATGGTCCGGTGGCACTGAGTGGCTCGATTGCCAACGGCGGTGCAATTCTGGCGGCGCAGGCCATGGGTGCTGACTTTGCCTACATCGGGTCGGCTTTTATTGCGACCGAAGAGGCCCGCGCGGTGGATGCCTACAAGCAGGCCATCGTGGACAACAACTCGGATGAGGTGGTCTACAGCAACCTGTTTACCGGCGTGCATGGCAATTACCTCGCACCCAGCATTCGGGCAGCTGGTCTGGACCCGGCCAACCTGCCAGAGAGCGATCCCAGCAAGATGAACTTCGGTGGCAATTCCGCCAAGGCCTGGAAAGAGATTTGGGGCTGCGGGCAAGGTATTGGTGCCATCACCAAAGTACAGTCCACCGCTGATTTTGTAGCCCAACTCAAGCGCGAATACGCAGAAGCCCGTGCCAAGGTGGTGGCCCGAGAGTATGCGTAAAAAACCCTGAAATAGAAGAGAAATAGGTCGATAGCCCCTGTAGACTGTGCGTAAGGCGCTCCTAAATCAGGAGCGTTTTTTATGGAGTGAACACTGTCGTGGGCTGGCCTGGAGCCCATTGCCGCACCTTGATCATGGCCTGTGCAAATAGCGTGGAGTCTTCAAATGCCTGCAGCCATCCCTGAAGCTTAGGCCAAGTTTGCGCTGCAAACCATTGTGGGTCGGTATGGGCAAACTGTCGCACAAAAGGTGCAATGGCAGCATCCGCCAGACCAAAGTGGGTGCCTGACAAAAATTGCGTCACGGCGAGTCGCACTTCCAGCGCCTGCAAAAACTCAGCACCTTGCGCCCGGTGCACCGATCCATCGGGCAGCGCGTAGCGGTTGGGGTATTTGTAGCGATCCAAGTCGGCTTTGAAGGGGGTATCGCAGCGGGCGATCAGCTCGGCTACATGCGTGGCGTGTGTCGCGTCCTGCGGCAGCCAATGATCCGGGTCTGCCAACTGCAATGTCCATTGCATGACCTCCAGGCTTTGTTCAATCACTTGGCCATCTGGGAGTAGTAGCACCGGCACAGTGCCTTTGGGAGAAGCCGCCAGCATCTCTGGCGGCTTTTGCGACAACACTATTTCACGCAGTTCAAACGACTGACCACTTGATAACAACGCCAATCGTGCCCGCATAGCGTAGGGGCAGCGGCGGAACGAATACAAAATCGGCAGGGGAGATGCCATAGGAGGTTCTCTGGGACCCGTCTTGCTCAGTCGTGGCGGGTTGGCAATGGCAATTGCGCGCCAATATGCACTTGAGCCCGTGCCTTGGCCAGCTCCCATTGGCGCTGGCGCTCGCGGGCACTGTCTTTTTGTTGCACTGATGTGTGGGCGTGGCAGCGCGGACAGCTCACCCCGGCTTCATATTCGGGGGACTGCGTGGCTCCATCGGCCAGCGGCTGGCGGCAGGCGCGGCACAGTTGGTGGTCGCCCGGTGTCAGCCCATGCCCTACCGACACTCGCTCATCAAACACAAAGCATTCGCCTTGCCACAGGCTCTGCTCGGGTGGCACGGTTTCCAAGTACTTGAGAATGCCACCTTCCAGGTGGTACACCTCGTCAAAACCCAGCGTGCGCATGTAGGCCGTGGATTTTTCGCAGCGAATGCCGCCGGTGCAAAACATGGCGACTTTGGTCTTTGGGGCCTCAGCGCCTGCCCCCAAAGTGCCATGCGCCTGGGCGTGGCGCACCCAGTCGGGCAGCTCTGAAAAACTTTTGATGTGCGGATCGATTGCACCTTCAAAGGTGCCAATGGCCACCTCGTAGTCGTTGCGGGTATCCACCACCACCACATCGGGCTGGCTGATCAACGCGTTCCAGGCGTCCGGCTTCACGTAGGTGCCAGCCATGTGGGTGGGGCTGATGCCGTCCACCTGCATGGTGACAATCTCTTTTTTGAGCCGCACTTTCATCCTGTAAAAGGGCGCTTTATCAGACCATGATTCTTTGTGTTGCAAATCGGCCAGCAGCGGGTCTTGGCGCAAGTAGGTCAGCACGGCACGCACATCGTCAGGCGCGCCGGCAATGGTGCTGTTGATGCCTTCGCGCGCCAGCAATATCAAGCCTTTGACATTACGCTGCTGACAAAAGCCCAGCAATGGAGCTTTGCGCGCTTCAAAGTCCGGCAGGTCTACAAATTTGTAGAACGCTGCAGTGAGGGATCGCGTAAATGTGGGGAGATGGGAGTCCGTCATGGTGGAATTGTGCGTCATAAAAAAGCCGCTAGATCCAAGGATCAAGCGGCATTCGAATGGCTTTCAAGCGGTATATCAACCAACCAACTGCACCAAATAATGCAGTGCAGTCTTTAGCTAAAAAAACTCTTCAACCGGTCAGTCCAGCTGTCACCGGTGGGTGAATGCTTGCTCCCCCCTTTTTTGAAAGACTCATCGAGTTCTTTCAACAAACGGCGCTGGTGTTCGCTGAGCTTGACCGGTGTTTCCACTGCAATGTGGCAATACAAGTCACCTGGGTAGCTGGCACGCACGCCCTTGATACCCTTGCCGCGCAGGCGGAACTGCTTGCCGGTTTGGGTACCTTCTGGAATGTCGATAGCTGCTTTACCGGCCAGCGTAGGTACATCAATTTCTCCACCCAGGGCGGCGGTCACCATGCTGATGGGCACCGAGCAGTGAATGTCGTCGCCATCGCGCTCAAAAATGTCGTGCTTTTTAAGGCGAATCTCGATGTACAAATCGCCCGGAGGGCCGCCATTGGTACCCGGTTCGCCATTGCCAACGCTGCGGATGCGCATGCCACCATCGATACCGGCTGGAATTTTGACTTCCAGGGTTTTTTGGCGTTTGATTTTTCCTTGACCACTGCACGCCGCACACGGCTCAGGAATCACCTTGCCGCCGCCACGGCAGGTGGGGCAAGTTTGCTGCACGCTGAAGAAACCTTGGCGCATTTGCACCGAGCCGGAGCCACTGCAGGTGGCGCAGGTTTTTACCTGGGTGCCTGGTTTGGCGCCAGACCCTTTGCAGGTGTCGCAGTTGTCCCAACTGGGAATGCGAATCTGGGCGTCTTTGCCGCGCGCTGCTTCTTCCAGCGTAACTTCCATGGCGTAGCTCAAATCGCCGCCACGGTACACCTGCCGGCCACCGCCCGCGCCAGGACGGCCACGTTGCTGGCCAAACATGTCACCAAAAATATCGCCAAAGGCTTCGGCAAAACCGCCGTAGCCCTCAGCGCCAGCGCCACCCCGGTTCGGGTCAACGCCCGCATGACCATATTGGTCATAGGCAGCGCGCTTTTGCGCATCGGAAAGCATCTCGTAGGCTTCTTTGGCCTCTTTGAATTTTTCTTCTGCTGCCTTGGAAGCATCGCCCTGGTTGCGGTCAGGGTGGTGCTTCATCGCCAGTTTGCGATACGCTTTTTTGATGTCTTCTTCAGACGCATTCTTGGCAACGCCCAGAATCTCGTAATAGTCTCGTTTCGCCATGTTCAATCTGCGCCTACTTACAACCCACTAACAACAGAAAAGCCGCGTTGAGCCACTAATGTGTCCAACGCGGCGCATTTTGGCGTGTGCCGCCGCAGGGCTTTTAGCCTTTTTTCACTTCTTTAACTTCAGCGTCTACGACGTTGTCGTCCGCAGGCTTGGACGCTTGGGCGCCCGCACCTTGGTCAGCGCCTTCAGCAGCGCCACCTTCAGCGGCTTGCTTAGCCTGCATGTCGGCATACATTTTTTCACCTAGCTTTTGGCTGGCGGCTTGCAGCGCATCGTTCTTGGCTTTGATGCTGTCTTTGTCGTCCGACTTCAATGCATCTTCCAACTCTTTGATCGCGGATTCAATTTTTTCTTTCTCAGCAGCGTCCAGCTTGTCGCCGTACTCGGTCAGGCTCTTCTTGACGCTGTGCACGTTCGCATCAGCTTCGTTTTTAGCCTGAACCAACTCCAGCTTTTTCTTGTCGTCCGCTGCATTGAGTTCAGCATCTTTCACCATCTGCTGAATTTCAGCTTCGCTCAGGCCAGAGTTGGCCTTGATGGTGATTTTGTTTTCTTTGCCAGTGCCTTTGTCTTTGGCGCCTACGTGCAAAATGCCGTTGGCGTCAATGTCAAACGACACTTCAATTTGTGGCGTACC
>JBEANP010000193.1:0-5656 GCA_041165385.1 Pseudomonadota bacterium
TGCCTTCCTGAAACGTGCGTTGGCTGATGCATATCGTCAAATCAGTGACCTCAAGGTTAAAGAGTTGCTAGATCGACGTTACGACCGTTTGCAAAGCTACGGTCGTTTTACTGACACCAAAGCCGCGGCGAAGTAGGGCGCTGATTAGGTAGCTGCCATGACGCAATCGCTGGAGCAGGCACTGGTGGCCTTTGAGCCGGCCTTGCCTTTAGGTGTTGCGCTCAGTGGCGGCGCCGACTCCACCGCTTTGTTGGCACTCTGCGCTGCTAAATGGCCGGGGCAAGTCGTAGCAATGCATGTCAACCACGGTCTGCAAGCCGCTGCGGTGCTGTTTGAGCAGCATTGCCAGCGCTTGTGTGCCCAATTCAATGTGCCTTTGCGCACCTACCGCGCCGATGCAAAAAATGCGCAGGGACAAAGTCCGGAAGATGCTGCACGCATTGCGCGTTATAAGGCTTTTGATGTGCTAGCCCTCGTAGAATATGCTCAACCAGCTATTAAATCAATAGCAATTGCCCAGCATGCTGATGACCAAGTCGAGACGCTTTTGCTGGCCCTGAGTCGTGGCGCAGGTCTGGCTGGCATGAGTGCCATGCCCGCCCGGTGGCAGCGTGGCGACATAGTGTTCCATCGCCCTTTGCTGCGCGTGGCTGGTGCAGATATTCGATCTTGGTTGGGCAAGCACAAGGTCGACTTTGTAGAAGACCCGACCAACTTAGACCCCCGATTCACCCGCAACCGCATTCGAGCCCAGTTGTTGCCTGCCTTGCAGTCGGTGTTTCCCCAGTTTCGCGACACCGTTGCCCGTAGCGCTGCGCACGCAGCCCAAGCCCAAGACCTGCTCAATGCGCTAGCCAGCGAAGACTTGGCCACCATATGCAGCCCGCCAGACACTGCACCGCGCATTGGCGGCTTGCAAGCCATGCCCCATGCACGCAAGGCCAATGTCTTGCGGTATTGGCTCAGGTCGTCATACCAAGTCATCCCCAGCACCGCCCAGCTTCATGAGCTGATCGATCAGGTCAATGCCTGCACCACTCGGGGCCACCGCATCCACATCAAGGTAGGGCAGGGCTATGTGCGGCGCAATGGCAAGGTCTTGGATTGGTACAATCCTTAGGTTTTGCACACCAAATTTTTCATTCAATGGCTTTGATCGTTCACAAATACGGCGGCACGTCGATGGGTTCTACGGACCGCATCCGCAATGTCGCCAAACGCGTTGCCAAATGGGCGCGCGCCGGCCACCAAATGGTAGTCGTTCCTTCCGCCATGAGCGGTGAAACCAACCGTTTGCTGGGACTGGCAAAAGAGCTGGCCCCCTCTAAACACAACGAGGCTTATGGCCGCGAACTCGACATGTTGGCAGCTACCGGCGAGCAGGCGTCTAGCGCTTTGCTGGCCATTGCGTTGCAAGCCGAGGGCATGGAATCTGTCAGTTACGCTGGCTGGCAAGTGCCCATTCGGACCAACAGTGCCTACACCAAGGCCCGCATTGAGTCGATTGACGACAAAAAAGTGCGTGCCGACCTGACTGCGGGCAAGGTGGTTATCGTCACCGGCTTCCAAGGTTTGGACGACCAAGGCAACATCACCACGCTGGGTCGCGGTGGTTCGGACACTTCTGCTGTTGCCGTGGCTGCCGCCATGCAGGCGCATGAATGCCTGATTTACACCGACGTGGACGGCGTGTACACCACCGACCCCCGCGTGGTGCCCGAGGCACGCCGCCTGCACACCGTGAGCTTTGAAGAGATGCTGGAAATGGCATCCATGGGCTCCAAAGTGCTGCAAATCCGCTCTGTCGAATTTGCGGGCAAATACAAAGTGCCATTGCGTGTGCTGTCGAGCTTCACGCCCTGGGACATCGACATCGTTGAGGAAGCCGCATCTGGCACCCTGATTACTTTTGAGGAAGACGAAAACATGGAACAAGCTATCGTTTCCGGCATTGCATTTAACCGCGACGAAGCCAAAATTTCTGTTCTGGGTGTTCCAGACAAGCCCGGCATTGCTTACCAAATTTTGGGTGCCGTGGCCGATGCCAATATCGAAGTGGACGTAATCATCCAGAATCTGAGCAAAGACGGCAAAACCGACTTCAGTTTTACCGTGAACCGTGGCGACTTTGCCAAAGCCGTGGACCTGCTCAAAGAAAAAGTGCTTCCCAGCTTGGGTGCGCAAGAAGTGGTGGGCGATACCAAAATCTGCAAAGTTTCCATCGTGGGTATCGGCATGCGCAGCCACGTAGGTGTGGCCAGCAAAATGTTCCGCGTGTTGAGCGAAGAGGGCATCAATATCCAGATGATTTCCACCTCCGAGATCAAGACTTCGGTCGTGATTGATGAGAAATACATGGAGTTGGCTGTGCGTGCTTTGCACAAAGCGTTCGATTTGGATCAGCCAGCGGCCTAAAATTGCCCAGAGTCTGTGCGATAATCTTGCCTGACCTTTAGGAGACGTGACCGAGTGGCCGAAGGTGCTCCCCTGCTAAGGGAGTATGGGGTGTAGAGCCTCATCGAGGGTTCGAATCCCTCCGTCTCCGCCAAAGTTTAAAAAGCCCGAGTAACCCTCGGGCTTTTTTCATTTTTACAAAGTTTTTTAGTCTGTCGATGCACTCCAGCGGTCGCCCCAGCCTTTGTCTAACTCGCGGCGATCGCGTTTGGTGGGGCGGCCATGTTCTATGGCGCGGGCGGGTTCGGGGCTCAGGCGGTTGCGCTCCGCGGCTATGCGGCGGATTTCAATGCTCTCGGGGGTCTCTTCGTACAGCAGCTGCGCAATGGGGGCAGAGCTGCGCTGGCCGCTTATGCCTTTGACAACCACCACACGCCTCAGCTGCGCTTGCACAATGACCAGCGTATCGCCAACCTGAACTTCTTTGGATGGTTTTATGTTGTGCTGGTTGAGCTGCACGCGTCCGAGCGCGACTTCATCCGTCGCCAGCGACCGTGTTTTGAAGAACCGAGCCGCCCAAAGCCATTTGTCTATGCGAATTTTGTCCACGTGTTTATTCAGATGGGTGTTGAGGGGTGAAGCGGAAGTTTGACGACGGCATCCAACCCGACGATAGCGTCTTTGTGGACACGATTGTTGAGCGCAATGGTGCCGCCCAACGACAGCACAATTTCACGCGCCAGCGTCAGCCCTAAGCCGGTGCCCGTGCGGCTGTCGCCCACGGCAAAAGGTTGAAACAGGCGCAAACGTAAGCCATCCGAAATACCAGGCCCTGAATCAGACAGCGTGAATACCGCGTACTGTGCATGTGCTGCCACGTCAATGCTGAGTGCGCTGTGTTTGGGCGTGTGGCGAATGGCGTTATGCAGTAGGTTGCGCACTAGTTCACGCAGCATCCAGTCGTGGGCTAATACCAGGCAGGGCTGCGTAATCAATTCAAAGTCAATGTCTTTGTCGGCCACCAGGGGTGACATGTCCAGCGCTAGTGCGCGCACCACCTCCGCCCAGTCCAGCAATTCAAAGGCGCGCTGCTGGTGCAGCTGCTCTACTTTTGCCAGAGACAGCATTTGGTTTGCCAGCGTGGTGGCACGGTCTACGGTGGTTTCTATTTCTAGCAGCGCAGCCAGCGGCTCGCTATCGCCGCGCCGCGCGGACTGTACTTGCACTTTGAGCACTGCCAAGGGGGTGCGCAGTTGGTGGGCTGCATCCCGGACAAACCGCTTTTGATGGTTCAGCAAGTGCGCCAGACGCTCCATCACTTGGTTGGTAGCCTCGGTCAGTGGTTGCATTTCACGGGGCAAGTCGGCTGCATCGATGGGGGTCAGATCGTCTTCGTCACGGTGGCGTAGCCGGTCACTTAGTTGGCGTACTGGCCGCGTCACCCGCTGCACCACCAGCAGAACCACAGCAACAATCACGCTGATCAAGATGGCCTGGCGTTGCAGTGTGTCTATTAGTATCTGACGTGCTAATGTGTGGCGAAGCTCCAGTGTTTCGGCCACTTGCACTGTGGCCATCGTCATGCCGTGGCTGCTGGACACCGGCTGTAACAGCACGGCTACACGCACCGGGTCGCCACGAAATTCGTCGTCATAGAAATCCACCAATGCGGCGTAAGGCCCCTGCTGGGGAATCTTGCCCGTCCATGTATTCAGGTCCTGTACACCGTCGATCCAATGCCCCTGTGCATCGGACACCCGGTAGGCCATGCGGCTGCGGTTGTCGGCCTCAAACGCCTCCAGCGCGGAGTAGGGGATCTGCGCCTGAATCTTGGCTGTGGGGCCTTCGCCCTCTACGTCCAGCAGTTCGCCAATGGCCTTGGCCGATGCCAGCAACGTACGGTCGTAGGCGATGTTCACCGCATCCAGCGCCTGGCGATACAGGCTGACCGTGTCCACCACCACAAACAGAGCAATCGGCACCAAAATGCCCGCTAGCAAGTGCTGGCGCAATGACCGCGTTTGACGGTGTGCGGTCACGCTAGCCTTGCGCCTTTAGCAAATAGCCCAAGCCGCGCAGCGTCATCAGCGTGACACCCGTATCCGCCAGCTTCTTACGCAGGCGGTACACCACCACTTCTATGGCTTCGTACTGCACATGGTCCTCACCGGGAAACACCACTTCAAATAATCGCTCCTTAGCCACCGCGTGGCCGGGTTTGGCCATTAGCGTGCGCAGCAGCGCTAGCTCGCGTGGTGTGAAGTCCATGATGTCTTGCTTGAAATACATGGCTCCGGCGGCGGGCTCAAAGCGCAGCGCGCCCACGCGCAGCGACTCGTCTGCAGGCACACGGCCATTGTTATGCCTGCGGTGCAGCGCCTTAATGCGGGCTTCTAGTTCATCCAGATCAAAAGGCTTGGGCAAATAGTCGTCGGCCCCGGCGTTGAGCCCCAGAATCTTGTCGCCCACGGTGCCGCGCGCTGTAAGTATCAGCACAGGTGTGTCCAGCCCTGCCTTGCGCGCACTGCACAGCACGTCCAAGCCGTCCACGTTGGGCAGACTCAGGTCCAGCACCACCACATCGGGCTGCAGGCTGGCCCACTGGGCCTGCGCCTGCGCGCCGTCTTTGCACACGTCCACCCGCAAGCCCGCACGCGTCAGGCTGCGCTGCAGTGTGGCCTGCAAGGCGATGTCGTCTTCGATCAGTAGCAAGTGCATAGCAACGATTGGTGTTTTCCCTAGGTGTTTGGACAGCCGTTTGACAGGCTGCGCCCGCATCATAGAGCCTGTTAATAACCCGAGGAGACTCTCATGCGTCGTGATGTATTTTTGAAATCGTTGGCTGCCCTTGCTGCTGCCGGTAGCTTTCCTTTGACTGCCCGTGCTGCAGCCAATCTCAAGATGATGATTCCCGCCAACCCCGGTGGCGGTTGGGACGGCACAGGTCGTGCCTTGGGTAAAGCTTTGGTTGACTCCAAAGCTGCTGACACCGTGCAATACGAGAACAAAGGCGGTGCTGCCGGCGTGATCGGTCTGGCCCAGTTTGTCAATGCCAGCAAGGGCGACGGCAACGCGCTGTTGATGACCGGCGCTGTCATGGTGGGCGGCATCATTACCGGCAAGCCGGCCGTGTCTCTGGACCGCGCAACCCCCATTGCACGCCTCACTAGCGAATACAACGTGTTCGTCGTGCCTGCAGATTCCCCATTGAAGACCATGAAGGACGTGGTCGCTCAAATGCAAAAAGACCCTGGCAGCGTAA
>JBEANP010000194.1:0-5599 GCA_041165385.1 Pseudomonadota bacterium
TCAGGTAATCGAACTGGTTCGGCGTAAGCGAAGTGTTACCCAGCAACTTGAGCATGCCTAGTACGGCATTCATGGGGGTGCGAATTTCATGGCTCATATTGGCCAAAAACTGGCCTTTGGCCTGCGCGGCTTGCTCAGCCGATTCGCGCGCTTCTAGCAGTGTGCGTTCGTACTGTTTGCGTTCGGTGATGTTCTTAAAAATGCCGCTCAGGCGCACCGTTTTACCGTTTTCTACCGTGGCGGAGCAGGTCACTCGCACGTCGATTTTGTTGCCTTTGGTGGTGTGACTTTCGAACTCGAGGTCGAAGCCTGTGCCTTCTGTCAATGCTTGTTGCATTGCCGTGGTCAGGCGATTGCGCGATTCGGGCAGAAAAAAATCTACTGTTGCCTTGATGGTAGGGTCAAAATCATCTGGCGTAGTTTCGTGGATGCGGTAGGTTTCGTGCGTCCAGTACAGGTGACCTGTGATCACGTCTAACTCCCACCCCCCCACTTTTGCAATGGCTTGCGACTCCTCCATCAGTGCGTTGCTGGTACGCAAAGCGTCTTCCGCCCTTTTGCGCGCGGTGATGTCCACAATTTGGCACAGCAAAAACTCTGCTTCATCGTTTAATTCCCGTACCAATGCCATGCTCAGCAGCCCCCACACTGAGCCACCATCGCTATGTCGATAGCGTTTTGCGCGTTGGTCGAGTGCGATCTCTCCACCCAGTAGTCGCGACAATTGCAGTGCATCGAGTTCGCGTTCGTCGGGGTGGTTGATGTCATGAATGGTCAGCCCCAGTAATTCATCCTGGGTGTAGCCTACAAAGTCACACAGTGCCTGGTTAACCCGCATCCAGGCCCCTTTGGTGCTCAATATCGCCATACCGCTGGGCGTATTGTTGAACATGGCAGCGAAAGTACTTTCGCTTTGACGTAGTGCGTCTAACGCGGCTTTGCTGGCCGTGATGTCTCCAAAGGTGCAGATAACAGAGGTGGGGGTATCGCTGTTCTCGAATATCGGTTTGGCGTTCGCGGTAATCCAGGTCAGCGAACCGTCAGGTTTGTAGATCCCCATAATGGCTTCGCGGATTTCCCTGCCGCTGTTCAATGCCTCCATGGCGGGGTGTGTTTGCCCCGGCCAATCGGTCATATCCTCATGAACGCAGCGCCATGACGTGTCTAACGATGTACGACCTATCATTTCGTGGTAACTGAGCCCCAGCATGCGCTCTGCACTGGTGTTACAAAAGATGATGCGCCCGTCGACATCCTGCACCACCACACCTTCAAACATGGAGTCGACCAAAGCTTTGTAGTTGGTTTCTGTATATTTGCGGGCTGCATCCATGGCTTCGACGGCTTTGCCGCTAAGCTCTGCACGCTCTTTCCACTGAGCTATTTCGATTACCTGGTGGTGTTTTTCCAGTATGCCTGTTGCCACACGCGCCAGGTTTTTCAGCACTTCGCGTTGCATATCCGTCAGTTGATTCGGTACCTTGTCGATCACACACAGGGTTCCAACTTTGAGGCCGTCTGCCAAAACCAGCGGAACACCGGCATAAAAACGAATGCTGGGCGCATGGGTAACCAAAGGGTTTCCAGAAAATCGGGAGTCCTGAGTGGCGTCGGGTATCTCGAAAATGTCATCACCCAAAATGGCGTGGCCACAAAACGAAATATCTCTGGGTGTTTCTGCTGCTTCTAAGCCTACTTTGGACTTGAACCATTGGCGGTCGGCATCTACCAAGCTAATCAGCGCAATGGGTACATTGCAAACCAGCGAAGCTGCGGCTACCAGCGCATCCATTTCAGCATCAGGCAAGGTGTCCAGCACGTGCAGGCCATGGAGTAATTTGAGCCGCGTGGTTTCATTTTCGGGTATGCCCGGTGGCGTGAATGAAGCGGTCAAAAACATAATCCTCTTTAAACACCCGCCCTGCCAAAAAACAGATCCAAGGTGTGGATAAAACGGCCCCTAATTGGATAACGGCATTCGCTCGGACGAATTGATTTTTTATCCCTTTCATTTTGCCCCAATTTTTGCCGGGTAGCCGCTGCCCTCTCGGTGGCTACTCTGCCAAAGACACGCCGCGCATGGTGATAGCTACGCCACCAAGCACTGCATTACCCGAGAGCGGGTCTCGTAGTTGATCATCTAATAGAGCGTTCAGGTTGGTACCGGGTCGCTCGGCGGCCAAGTTCAGTTGGGCACCGGGCAGGTTATGGCCCCAGCCGTGCGGTAGGCTGACCACGCCTGGCATCATCTCCGTGCTGATGTGCACCTGGGCCTGCACACTGCGTTGGCCGTTGTGGATGCTGGCTAGCGCGCCATCGGTCAACCCCAGGCGCGTAGCGTCCGCAGGGTGTACCAGCGCGGTGCATCTGAACGGACCTTTGGCGAGGACGGGCAGGTTGTGCATCCAGCTGTTGTTGGTGCGCACGTCGCGCCTGCCAATAATGACTAAATCGGGCGCTGGCCCTTGCAGGTCGTGCGTAGCACGCTCTAAATCTTGTAGCAAAAGTAATGGAGCCAACTCGACTTTTCCGCTCGGTGTGCGCAGCATCTCGGGAATGCGCGGCTGCAGTTCACCCAGGTCAATGCCGCCGCTGGCGTTGGATGCCATCACTTTTGCCAGCGTCAGTCCGTCAGTCTTGCGCCCGAACTGGTCGCCGTAGGGGCCGGAGCGCAGGGCCACTTCCAGTCCGCGCATCGGGCCTTTGTACTGCGCGGTAGCCTCAATCACCACATCGGCGTGGGCACCGAACAGGCGCTTGGCATCTTCTAAAAACTGGGCATCGTCTAGCGCATTGGCATCGGCCTGTGCGCCCTTGCCCTGCACGATGGCGGCCAGCTTCAACAGGGTTTGCCACTCCTCGGGCTGGCCCTCTGGCGCGGCAAAAATTGCCGGGCTGTAGCGCGCATGGTTGCGCCACGACAACTGGGGAAACGCCACGTCGTAATGAAAATCTTCCAATGGCGACTGGCCAGGCAATATCACGTCGGCATGGCGTGTGGTCTCGTTCAGGTAAATGTCCATGCTGACCATGAAGTCCAGCGTGTCCAGCGCCTTCGCCAGACGCGGGCCGTCGGGGCTGGAGAGTACCGGGTTGGTGGCCACGGTGAACAGCGCACGGATTTGCCCCTCTCCGGCAGTCTCGATCTCTTCGCTCAGGCAGGTAATGGGTAGCTCCCCATACACCTCGGGTGCACCACTTACGCGGGCATGGTGGCGGCCTGTGCTCACGCCTTTGCCCAAACTCGTCTTGCCAGCGGTATTGCTTGCAAAGGCGGCCGACTTGGCAAACAGCATGCCGCCAGGCAAGTCCATATGGCCGGTCAGGGTGTTGAGCACGTCAATCAGCCAACTGGCCAGCGTGCCATAGGCTTGGGTGCAGGTACCAATGCGTCCATACACCGCTGCGCGTGGCGTGGTTGCCAGAGTGCGGGCCAGGCTGCGGATGGTGTCGGCGTCTATGCCACAGCGCTTCGCCACGGACTCTGGGGTAAACGGGGCGATGGCCGCGCGCACTTCGTCCACGCCCACCACCCATTGCGCCACGTTGCCCAAGGTCACCAGCTTTTCCGCAAACAGCGTGTGCACCATGGCTGCCAGCAAAAACACATCAGCACCGGGACGGATGAAGTGGTGTGCATCGGCCAGCGCGGCTGTCTCGGTGCGCCGGGGGTCAATCACCACCAGCTTGCCACCGCGCGCCTGCATGGCTTTCGCCTTGCCTTTGAAGTCGGGCACGGTCCACATGCTGCCGTTGCTCACCATCGGGTTGGCGCCCAGCACCAGCAAGTAATCAGTGCGGGCAATATCGGGCAGCGCCACCGACAGCCAATGGCCAAACATCAGCCCGCTGGCGAGTTGCTTGGGCATTTGGTCCAGGGTGGAGGCAGAAAACACATTTTTGGTGCCCAGCGCACGCGCTAGTTTGCCAAAGTAGGTGAGCAAGCCAATCTTGTGGGCCGATGGGTTGCCCACCACCACGCCAGTGGCATTGCGTCCATAGGCTGCAATTAGCGGGGGCAGGCGGCGCTCGATCTCGGCAAAGGCTTCTTCCCAGGTGGCTTCCTCGAACACGCCATTGCGTTTGATCAGCGGCGTGCGCAGGCGGTCGGGGTCTTCGTGCAGGTCTTTCAGGGCCACGCCTTTGGGGCAGATGTAGCCGGCGCTGAACACATCGGCAGCGTGTCCGCGAATGCTTATGACCTTCTCGTTCTGCACCTTGATTTCCAGGCCGCAGCAGGCCTCGCACAGTGGGCAAATGCGGTGGTGGGTGGTCTCAGTCATAGGGGCCTCATGGGGTTGATTGCAATCAGGCCCGGTTATGCCACAGCCAACAACACGCCGCAGCGCATGGGTGACAGGTGCGCCACAATATTGATATGGCAAAACAAATAATAGTGGTAGGAGGAGGGATAGGGGGGATGGCTGCCGCCCTGGCTCTTTCGCGTGGTGGCGCGCAGGTGCAATTGCTGGAGCAATCCACCGCATTCTCTGAAGTGGGCGCGGGTATTCAGCTGGGTCCGAACGTAACACGGGTGTTGCACGCCTGGGGCTTGCGAGATGGGCTTGAAGCGGTGGCGGCATTTCCCGAGCGACTCGAAGTGCGCAACGCCCTCACGGCGAAAACACTGTCCGTGATGCCTCTGGGCGAAAGCATGTCGCGTAAATATGGTGCGCCCTACGCCACGGTTGCCCGGGCTGACATGCACAGCCTGTTGCTGAACGCCGTGCGCGCTGTGGATGCCGTGCAATTGCAAGTGGCCTGCCGAATCACTGGCATTGCAGAGCAGGTGGATGGTGTAGAGATCACCACCTCGTTAGACCAAACTTTTAAAGCACCTTTGTTGGTGGGGGCCGATGGCCTGTGGAGCAGAGTGCGCGCCCATGTGGTGAATGATGGTGGGCCGCGCGCCACCGGGCATTTGGCTTTCAGGGCGATGGTGTTGCAAAACGATTTGCCTCCGCGGCTGCGCTCCCAGGTCGTTACCGCGTGGATGGGTCCAGACTTTCATGTGGTGCAGTACCCGGTGCGCGGCGGGCAATGGCTCAATGTGGTGGCCGTGGTGCACGGCCATGTGTATGGTGACCCGCAGCACTGGGACCACAGTGCCAATGCCGCCGAGTTGGGCTCGCGTTTGGCGCTGGCGGGCGCGCCACTGCAAGACTTGGTGCGGGCGATTCCTCATTGGCGGCTGTGGGCGCTGTCTGACCGCGCACCCATGCGCAGTGCGGCAGAGCATGCACGTGGGCGTGTGGCGCTATTAGGCGACGCAGCGCACCCCATGCGGCCCTATTTGGCGCAAGGAGCTGGCATGGCTATAGAAGACGCCGCTGAGCTGTCCCAGGCTTTGCAAGGTGATGTAGACGACATACCCGCCGCGTTGCAGCGCTATGCGCAGGCACGGTGGAGGCGCAATGCGCGCGTGCAGGCGCGGGCCATTCGCAATGGCGAGGTCTTTCACATGCACGGCTTTATGCAGTTCAGCCGCGACCTGTCGCTCAAGATCTTGGGGCCACGCCTCATGGCGCTGCCTTGGCTGTACGGCGGTGGTCCGGTTATGCCATAGTGCTGTCAAATAAATAACTGCTGGCGCACATCC
>JBEANP010000195.1:0-5536 GCA_041165385.1 Pseudomonadota bacterium
GCTGGCGCGTCCGGGCTCGTTGCGTGACGCGCTGGTAGGCATGAGAACACTGGCGCTAAAAGGGTCTACTGACCACAGTCGCCTACCAGGGACCCAAGAATTGCTGCTGCTACTGTCCCAATATGTAAATATTGAGGCCGCCAGTATTTACACAGTGCAGGAAAAAAATGGTACGTATGTGCTGGGCACCTTGGTTGCATCCCTGGGCGACCCGGAAGACCCCAACTCCGATGATGAATTGATTACCCTCGCACTAGAAAGCGGGAGTTTGGCCCACATAGCAGTAGACGATGCTGGCCTCAAACATCGCAGTAACCAGCTCGTAGTGGCTCCATTGATCGCTGGTGAACAGCAGCTAATTGGCGTGCTGGCGGTCAGCCGCATGCCGTTCTTGTCCTTGAACTCCGAGAACCTCCAGATGCTGCTGGTACTCTTGGGCTACTACGCCGACAACCTTGGCTCAGCGCCGGGTGTTGCGCGCATCCACAGACAGATGCCAGGGATGCCCTTTCTTTTTGCCCAAGAAATGGCTCGCATGATGAATTTGCATTCCACTATCGGAATGGACAGCCACTTGGTTGTCATGCGTTGTAGGGGCCACAGGAACCACGAAATTGTCGATAGCTTTTTGCGGATCAAACGTGGGCTGGATCTGTACTGGAAGACCTTGGTGCAGGATCAGCCGGTGTTGGTCGTCTTGCTGCCCTTTGCATCCATATCTGCCACAGACGGATTTTTAGAACGGCTGGACGGCTGGCTGGATTCGCATTTCAACGGTGACATTCTGTCATTGGGTATTTCACTGCAGGTTATCGGATTTGACGCGCCGGACCCCTTAGGCCGCCTTGAGGCAGCAATGACGCCGGTATGACCGACTTCTGGGAACTACTAGGGGTACATGTCCTTATAAGCGCTGGTGCTGCGGCAGTGACCTATCTGTTGTTGCCCCGCCATTACCGGGTGAGGAGCGCG
Organism: Pseudomonadota bacterium; assembly: GCA_041165385.1. Classification (GTDB taxonomy): domain Bacteria; phylum Pseudomonadota; class Gammaproteobacteria; order Burkholderiales; family Burkholderiaceae_C; genus Allorhodoferax. Next base: position 973 of record JBEANP010000195.1, read on the forward strand.
TATGTATTTGGATTGATGTTCAGTTTTGCATTCATTGCTCCGGTTATCGGGGCCGTCGGCCTACTCCTGGTTGTGAGGTTGAATCAGCACCGCACCGACGGAAATACAGGTTTTTCTACACCCGTGGCGCTGAGTCTGCCCATCTATGATGCCCAAGTAAAAGACCGACGAAAGGGCGCTGGGCAAGGTGCTATTCGGTCACGCCTTGCACCGCAGGTGCCCAGCGCACTGCGCATGCAATCGCTACTCACTTTGCAGGCCGTTCCCAACCGGGTATCCAATCCGATTCTGGAAGAACTACTAGGTGATGATACGGACGATGTGCGGCTAGTAGCATTTGGCATGTTGGATGCCGAGGAGAAGAAAATTTCTTCTCGCATCAGGGAAGTGTCAGAACGGCTAAATGGGCAAGACCCGGTCAACGCTTTTGACAGTCTTTGCCAACTTGCGGAACTTTACTGGGAGCTGGTATACGCCTGCCTAGCTCAGGGCGAGCTGCGCAAACATATCCTTTCACAAGCTGCAGACTTTGCGGATAGAGCGATGGCTTTGCAACCTGAATCGGGCTCAGGGTTGTTGTTTTTGCGCGCCCGGATCTGGATGGAACAAGGCGACGATACATCTGCCAAAGTGGCATTTCAACAGGCCATGGAACTTGGCCAGCCTAAAGCATCTACGCTACCTTACCTTGCTGAATTGGCTCTGCGGCAAAGGGACTTCGCGCTGGTGCAGCGTTACATGCAGGACTTGTCCCCTCTTCACCTTTCTTCCCGCACCCGCGGCGTTCAGGAGTTCTGGACCAGTAGCCAAGAGATCAAATACAGTGACCGCAAACTCCTCCAACATATCTAAAACACCACAGCGGCGGGCGAAAGACGTGGACGTACTTCTCTTATTGGAGGGAACGTTTCCGTTCGTCTCAGGTGGCGTTTCCAGCTGGGTCAACCAAATCATTCGAGGGTTTCCCGAACTGCGCTTTGGGGCCGTTTTTCTGGGTAGCCGCCCCCAAGACTACGGCGACATGCGTTATGCGCTCCCAGACAATTTGGTGCATCTAGAAATTGCCTACCTGTACGAAGACAAACTAAACCCTACGGTCGCACCGGCCAAGGCTAATGCAAAGGGAATGGCTTTGATGAAAGACGTGCACGCCAGCTTTGAAACTGATGTGCAAACTCCAGCGTGCGCCGGTATATTTGCACAATTGATGGATGAGGCGGGACCGGACGGCAAGCTCAGTCATGAGTCCTTCCTGTACAGCGAAACGTCGTGGGACTACATTAAAGACAGCTACAGGCGCCGCAGTACCGACCCCTCCTTTGTTGACTACTTCTGGACGATCCGCACCATGCACACGCCCTTCTGGCGGCTGCGGGAAGTAGCACTGAAGTGCCCGAACGCCCGCATCTATCACTCTATATCCACAGGTTATGCCGGAATACTTGGGGTACTCCTTAAACACAGGAATAAGCGCCCTTTCATTTTGAGTGAGCACGGCATTTACGTCAAAGAACGCAAGATCGACCTGTACCAAGCACAGTGGCTCAAGGACAACCGCGGTGTGTTTGACAAAGACCCATCCAGGGTGAGCTACTTCCGACAACTGTGGATCCGTTTTTTTGAACACTTGGGCTACGTGACTTACCAGGCAGCAGACGATATCGTGGCCTTGTACGAGGCTAACCGCCAGCGACAACTACTAGACGGCGCACCGCCCGAGCGAACCACCAACATCGCCAACGGCATCGACATTGCACGCTTTGCACCATTGCGAGCGCAGCGGCCGGAGAAAATACCACAAGTGCTATGTCTGATTGGCCGGGTGGTTCCGATCAAGGACATCAAGACCTTCATACGCGCTATGCGCACCGTGGTCAACCACCTTCCTGAGGCAGAGGCTTGGATTGCCGGCCCCGAAGACGAAGCGCCGGGCTACGCCCAGGAGTGCCGCGAACTCGCGCAACAGCTGGGCTTACAAGACAAAGTTAAGTTCCTCGGCTTCCAGAAGTTGACCGATCTCCTTTCCAAGGTAGGCGTGGTAGTTTTGAGCTCCATCAGCGAAGCACTGCCCTTGGTCATACTGGAGGGGTACGCAGCTGGAGTCCCCACCCTGTCAACCGATGTTGGCTCCTGCAGACAATTAGTCTACGGGCTGCCGGGGGAAGACCAGGCCATCGGTGCCTCCGGGCGTGTGGTGCGCATCGCTGACCCACAGTCGCTTGCAGACGCCGCACTTGAACTGCTGGGCAATACCGATGCGTGGAATCAGGCCAGCGCAGCGGCCATCCGCCGGGTGGAAACCTATTACTCCCAGGACATCATGTTTTCTCGGTACCGGGAACTTTACGAGAAGAACTTCCAATGGCAGGCATAGGTTTCGAACTACGCAAATTACTTAAGCGTGAGTCCTATTTTGGACTGCTGCAAGCCTACGCATTTGCGGGCCTGATCAGCTCCGGCCCTTGGGTTTTGTCTATTGTTGGCATTATGCTGATCGGTGTGTTCAGCCTAGGGGTTAGCGATAGCAATGAGGTCATCGCACAGTTTCAGGTTACGGTGACTTACTTGTTCCTGATTTCTTTGATCGGTACAGGACTGGTGCAGCTGTCTTTCACCCGGTTTGTGGCAGACCGGATTTTTGAAAAAGATGAGGCATCGATTCTGCCAAATTTTAACGGTTTGATACTCGTCTCCCTGGTTACCTGCATAGGCCTCGCGACTCCTTTTGCCGCATTTTTCTTTCCTGATCAAACCCCACTCTACCGAATTCTTTTCGTGATGGGCTTGTCTATCATGTCAGCGGTCTGGATCGCCACCGTATTTCTGACCGGCTTAAAGCACTACCGCACCATTGTTGCCATATTCTTTTTTGGCTATAGCGCAACCTTTGGTTTTGCAATCTTGTTGCGCCCCTATCTCGGCATAGACGGCCTGCTACTAGGCTTCGTTTTGGGGCACTACCTGCTCTTGATGGGCATGGTCTGGCTGGTGTATCGCAACTACCGCTCTGATCGCTTTATCGCCTTCGATATCTGGAAGCCTGGCGCCATGTACCTGACCTTGATGGGCACTGGCTTTTTCTTCAATCTTGGCGCGTGGATCGACAAGCTGATGTTTTGGTACTTCCCTGGAACCGGTCAGCAAGTGATTGGGCCCCTGAATGCATCGGTCATTTACGACTTTCCCATTTTTTTGTCCTACCTCTCGGTAATTCCGGGTATGGCAGTTTTTCTGGTCCGCATTGAAACCGATTTTGTGGAGTACTACATCAAGTTCTATAACGCGGTGCGCGAAGGTGCGACGCTGGATTACATAGAGCGCATGCGCAATCAGATGGTCTACCACATTCAGCGTGGGCTGTTCGACATTGCAAAAATTCAATCCATCGCAGTACTGATTACGTTTTCGCTCGGTGGCGTAATGCTGGAATCACTCGGTATCTCCAAGCTCTATTTGCCCCTGCTGTATGTTGATGTAGTGGGCGCAGCATTGCAAGTGATACTGCTGGGCATTTTGAATGTGCTTTTTTACTTGGACCAGCGGACCCATGTACTGCGTCTGACCATCTTGCTGCCTCTGACCAATATCGCTTTTACGGCCCTATCTCTGCAGTTAGGTCCAGCATGGTTCGGGTACGGGTTCACGCTGGCCATGCTCATTACCGTGTTGGTCGGCATGACCATACTTAGCAAAGTGCTGGAGAAGCTGGAATATCAAACCTTCATGCTGCAGTAAACACAGCGCTGCACAAATATCGTCAGCGGAACGGCATTTATTGCGCTTTTTTGCATACCGCGCCAATGCTTGAACGGCCTACCTCTACCTGGCCCTGGCATAGCGCTTTAAAAAGTCGAACACCCGCAGTCTGGCATCTTCGGTTGCATCCTTGTTATAGCGATAAACCACCTTTTCGCCGTTGATTGGGCTTGGTTTGGTGAATCCATCGCGCTCGGCCATATCCCAAGCATGGGTGGTGTTTGGGTAAACAAACCACTCCACTGGGGCGCCAGCAGCCTTGCGCACGGGTAGCTCCCGGATGCACGACTCGGGGGACAGTTCATTGTCCTTCTCGCCCAGCAGCATCAACAAGGGGCGTGAAGTGTCCGGTTGCAGTACGACTGCACCCTGTGGTCGACCCCTGGTAACTTGCAAAGCACACAGGGCATAGAGCGACACCGCGGCAGCCACTTGCGGCGTTCCTGGGCGCACTGCGTTGGCAATTGCTGGGCTGGAGAGCCAGGTGGCCGCCAAACCGCCTTTGGAAAACCCCAGTACCGAAATGTAGCGCGCGTCGACAAAAGGCTGCGCCGCCAGGTAGGCCACTGCGTCCAGCTCATCTTTGACCCATCGCCCATTGGGAATTTTGGAGGGCGAACCACAATCAATTTTTAAACCACGTGGACTGAGTGTGTCTAAAACCAGAACCACATATCCCTCGCGCAACGCAGCGGCACCCCACTGGTAAATGTGGTCACTGATGCCACCGCAGGTATGGTGCACCACCACAGCAGGCAGCTTCTCTGGCGACGCGCCCACCGGGATGAAAACGGTGTTGGCCAAAATC
>JBEANP010000196.1:0-5464 GCA_041165385.1 Pseudomonadota bacterium
GGTTAACGACCTCGAAGCTTCGCGCACGTTTTACGGCGCACTGTTAGGCGCTTTGGGCATGAAGCCCGGTGTGCTTAACAACAATGGGGTGGTAGACCGGTACTTTTACCGCTCGGCCACCGGCTCGTTCGGCATTACCAAGCCGCTCAACGGCGAGCCCGCCACGCATGCCAACGGTGGCACCATCGGCTTCAACATGGCCAGCCCTGAGCAAGCCGATGCGTTCCACGCCGCAGGCATTGCCAATGGCGGCACCACCTGCGAAGACCCGCCCGGCTGGCGCGATGGCTCGGTGGGCAAGCTGTATTTGGCCTATTTGCGCGACCCCGATGGCAACAAGCTGTGCGCGCTGTACCGCCAGCCCAAAGCCTAAACCTAAAGCCTTAAGCCATGCCCATGTACCGCCGCAGTTTTCTTGCAGCCGCCATGGGCCTGCCACTGGGCCGCACGGCATGGGCACAGTCCGCTGACACAGACCCCGAAGACACCGCGCAAGCCCAGCCCGGCTACAAGGTGTCTGCTGCGCAACTGCAAGCAGCTGTGGCACAACGCTTTCCATTGCGCTACCCGGTGCCCAGTCTGCTGAACCTGGATGTGCAAGCCCCCCTGTTAACACTGCTGCCAGCGCAAAACCGCCTGGCTGCAAAGATGGTGGTGCAGGCCGCAGGCCCGGCCTTGAACCAAAGCCACGAGGGCGCGCTGGAGCTGGAATTTGCGCTGCGCTACGAGGCCACTGACCGCACGGTGCGCGCCCACCAGTTGGGCTTTAAGCGCCTGCAGTTTCCGACGCTGCAGCCCAGCGTGGTGCGGCTGCTCAGCGCCTATGGCCAGACGCTGTCTGAGCGCACCTTGCTCGAAGTCGTAGTCCACCGCCTGCGCCCCCGAGACTTGGCCCTGCCCGACGCAATGGGCCTGCAGCCTGGCAACATTACGGTGACCGCTGAGGGGCTGACGATTGGTTTTGTACCCAAGGGCTAGCGCCCTATATGGTCTAAATTTTGCGCTGCAATTTGCCTGAAGCCAGCCGACACGCGCGTGTCTGCCGCCGCTGCCGACCAAAAGGTGCGGGCCAGCGCCTGGGCTTGGGCCCACTCGGCCAGCGTGGCGGCGGTGGGTTGCAGCGGGCGCTCTGCCAGGCTACGCGGCACCAGCTCGCCGCCCACGGGGGCGTAGTGCATGGGCAGCATGTCGTAGGCGGGGGCCAGCGCCCAGTCGTCGCCATCCAGCAGCAGCGAGATGTTGCCGTAGTGGCGGTCGGTATTGGCAATCAGCACGCCATAGGCCTCTAGCAGGCGCAGGGTGCGGGCGTCATCAGGGCGCAGCAGTTGGCGCTCTTGCATGCGGTTGGCGGTGGCGGCCCAGTTGTCCATGGCACCCACGTATTCGGCGTCGTACACCATCAAAGAGACCATGCCGATGCGTCCCAGCCCCTGCGGATTGCGCGGGCCCAGGGGTCTGCGGTCAAAGCGCTCGGACTCTAAAAACACACGCCCTTCCCCCATAAAAATGCGCGACTTGGCCGCCGAGATGCCCGCACCGGCGAGCACCTGCAGCGCGAGGTGCTCACACACCAGCAGGTCGCGTGTGCGCTGGTCGGTGGGCGAGTCGCCCGCGGGGGAAAACTTGACCAGCACATGGCGGGCGGCAGCCGCAGGGCCTGCGGCGTTGGCGCCGCCGTTGTCATTGTCTGCGCCCACTATGGTGCAAAACTTGGGCTGCTCGCCGCCTGCGGACGAGCCGCCCAGCGTGCCTTGCATGGCGGCGTTTGCCAGGGCGGGGTAGTCGTCGCTAGACGCTGCGCGGCTGGCGCGCTGGTGCAGGGTGTGAAAGCGCGCAAATGCGGCCTCGCCCACCACCAGGTTGCCAGGCAGGTCGTCGCCGCACAGGGCCAGTGCGCGCAGCACGTCGTCGTCGCTCCAGTAGCGGGGGTCGTTGCCGAGCTGCAGCTCGGGATGGCTGTGGGCAAAGGTGCGCCCCATAAAGCCTTGTGGGCGCATGTCGTCCAGAAACCAGGGCAAGCCATCAAAGCGCTTGCTCAGGCCGTCTTCTTCATCCACCCACACCGCGCCACTGCCCAGGGGCACCATGCGCGCAAACGGGCTGGGCTGGCCGCTTGCGTCAATGCGCATAACGGCAATGCTGCGCCCCACGTCGCGCACAGTGCGCGGCAGCACGTAGCGTTGCTTGCGCGCTGCGCCCACTTTTTGCACTTGGCCGGACTGCAATAGTGGTGCCAGCGCGCGCGACACCGTGGGCTGGCTCACGCCCAGTTGGGCCTGCAGCTCAGCACTGCGCAGCGCACCGCCCGCGCGCATCAGCGCTTGAACAAGGGAGGTGGTAAGGTCGTTTGAGTTGGCCATGGCACATTCTATGAATAGATTATTTGCACGCATACCACCCAACGCCGTTACCACACCCAAGGGCAGCAGCGCCACCCGGCGACAATCAAGCCATCGCCGCCCCCGGCACTGACCTCAAAAACACACCCATGACCGACAACTACAAAGCCGCCGCCGAGGCCCGCGAAGCCGCTCTGTGCGAACCCTGCCGCGGCATCCAGCGCAACTGGCGCCGCGCCCCCGGCCACGCCGAGCTGGTGCAAAGCAACAACCGTAAAGAAGAGCGCGATGGCCGCGCGGTCACCGTCACCCGCTACCAGTGCGCGCGCTGCGCCAGCATTTGGGACTACGAAAACAACAAAGCCAACCAGCAAGCAGGCTGGTCGCTGCCACGCCGCTAAAACCCATATGTACACCACGCGCAGCACGCCATGAAAGCTCCCCCAAGACTGCAGTCCCTGGTTGAAGAAGGCCTAATCGACACCGTGGTGCGCCAGCTCATGAGCGGCAAAGAGGCCATGGTGTTTGTGGTGCGCTCGGGCGAACAAACGCTGTGCGCCAAGATTTACAAAGAGGCCAACAACCGCAGCTTTCGCCAAGCGGTGGACTACACCGAAAACCGCAAGGTCAAAAACTCACGCTCGGCCCGCGCCATGGCTAAGGGCAGCAAATTTGGCCGCCAAGAGCAAGAAGCCGCCTGGCAAAGTGCCGAGGTGGACGCGCTGTACCGCCTTGCAGCCGCCGGTGTGCGCGTGCCGCAGCCGTTTAACTTTTGCGATGGCGTGCTGCTGATGGAGCTGGTGACGGATGCGAACGGCGATGCTGCCCCGCGCCTGAACGACGTGGCTTTTACTCCCGCGCAAGCGCTGCAACACCACGCCACGTTGATTGGCGAAGTGGTGCGCATGCTGTGTGCGGGCGTGGTGCATGGTGATTTATCAGAGTTCAATATCTTGCTGGCGCACATGCCCGGTGCGCAGGGTACCGAGGGTGTGGACGAGCCGGTGATCATCGACCTGCCCCAGGCAGTAGACGCAGCGGGCAACAACCACGCCCAACGCATGCTGCTGCGCGATGTGGCCAACCTGCGCGACTTCTTTGGCCAGTTTGCCCCCGCGCTACTCAAAACCGACTTTGGCCCCGAGATTTGGAGCCTGTACCAAGCAGGATTGCTCAGTATTGAGACACCACTCACCGGCCATTACGAGCGTGCCCATGCCGACATCGACATGCAAGCCGTGCTGCGCGAGATTGACGATGCCCGCGCTGAAGACGCGGCGCGCAGACTGCGCATGGCGACTGCGGCGGGCTAGGCAAAACGCTCTACCATTGGTTGGGTATCCACAGGCATCTACAAGGAGATAAGTCATGCCCACCAATTCCATCCAACTGCACCGCGTTCTGAAAGCCCCGGCAGAGCGCATTTACCGCGCGTTTCTGGACGCAGGTGCCATGGCCAAGTGGCTGCCGCCCTATGGCTTTACCTGCACGGTGCACCATATGGATGCCCGGGTGGGTGGCAGCTTCCGAATGTCGTTCACTAACTTCAGTGGCGGCGGCGGCAACAGCTTTGGTGGTGACTATCTGGAGCTGGTGCCTGCCAGCCGCATTTGCTACACCAGCGCGTTTGACGACTCCAACCTGCCTGGCACCATGAAGACCACGATTGTGCTCAAGCCCGTGCTTTGCGGCACGGAAATTACGGCAACACAGGAAGGCATTCCCGACATCATTCCCACGGAAATGTGCTACCTGGGTTGGCAAGAGTCTCTGGCACAACTTGCCACTCTGGTCGAACCCAACATCCCGGGTTAAACCGCGCCGAATGAGCGCCATACAGGTGAATCCCCACGCCGTGGCGCGGCTGCGGGCTGACCGCCTGGCCCGCAGCACCAAGCCCTTTCTGGCCCGCGGCGGCATCAAGGGTGAGCGCTGCGCTCAGTGCCGTCTCGCCCCCAGCCACTGCATCTGCGCGCTGCGCTCAGTGGTACCCACCCGAGCGGGCATGTGCTTGTTGATGGCTGATATTGAGCCCTTGAAGCCCAGCAACACCGGCTGGCTAATCGCCGACGTGGTGCCCGACACCTTTGCCTTTGGCTGGGCCCGCACGGAGGTTGATCCTGCGCTGCTGGCCCTGCTGGCCGACCCGCAGTGGCAGCCGTATGTGGTGTTTCCCGGTGAGTTTGTCGCGCCTGAGCGCGTGGTGACGGAATTGATAGACCAGGGGCCACAACTCGCCGCCGGGCCGCCCCAAGGCAAGTTCGCCCCCATGGGGGGCAGCGACCCGCAAAGCGGCGGAGCGTGGGGGCCAGATTTCAAGCGCCCGCTGTTCATCTTGCTGGACGCCACCTGGGCCGAAGCGCGCAAGATGTTTCGCAAAAGCCCGTACCTGGACGCGTTTCCGGTACTGAGCCTGGAGCCGGAGCAAGTGTCGCACTACCAGCTGCGTCGTTCCCGCCGTGACGACCACTTTTGCACCAGCGAAGTGGCTGCGCTGTGCCTGACCTTGGCAGGCGAAACCCGTGCCGCGCAAACGCTGGAAACTTACCTGGATGTGTTCACCCACCACTACCTGCAAGCCAAGCACCAACTGCCAGCACAGCTGGACAGCGCGGCCCACGCGGATCTGAAATTGCTAGCAATTTAATAGCTAACTACGCAGTCTGTACGGGCGCTACAGGTATATTTTGCTAAAAATTTTCCTACATGCGCCCTTGTTGGCGTAGCAAATTCGCACGGTCGCGAATGCCCTTTTGGCCCGCGTGCAGCGCCTCGTCGCTCGTGTGCACAGAGTAGTGACCCAGGTGCAGCGGATGCGGGTGCAACACGCCTGAACCCAGCACAAAAGCCGTGTCGCTCTCAGCGGTGAAGGTGATGCCCTCCATGCTCTGATCAAACACCACCATGTCGCCGGTGCGCAGCGCGCTCGGGGCAGTCAGCACCCCCTCGCCCACAGCAGCCCAAGCAACGGTATGCCCTGCAGGGGGCGCAAAGTGCCAGGTCTCGCCCGCCTTGAGGTGCACGCCCAGGTAGGTGATATCGGCGGGCGCGGGAATCGGGCTGGTCTGGCCCGCATAACTTCCCAACAACACCCGCGCCGGGCCCACTTGCGGCACGTCGTGCGG
>JBEANP010000197.1:0-5448 GCA_041165385.1 Pseudomonadota bacterium
CGAAGGCACCTCGTTTGCGGCCAATGAGGCCACCACCAAACGCATCGAGGCGCGCCTGATGCAAGACCCGGATGTGGAAAGCATCACCACCTGGGTGGGCTCGGGCGTGCCCCGGTTCTATTTGCCGCTGGACAATATTTTTCAGCAAACCAATGTGTCGCAATTCATCATCCTGCCCAGGAGCTTGACGCTGCGCGAACCCATGCGCATCAAGTTGCCAGCCTTGATTGCCGAGGAATTCCCTGAGGTGCGGGCCCGCGTCAAGATATTGCCTAACGGCCCGCCCGTGGCCTACCCGGTACAGTTTCGCGTGGTGGGTGGCGAGCCTGCGGTGCTGCGCGAGCGCGCTGACGAGGTGAAGGCGGTTATGCGCCAGAGCACTAATACCCGTGGCGTGAATGACAATTGGAATGAATCCGTGAAAGTCATGCGACTGGAAGTCGATCAGACCAAGGCACGCGCTCTGGGCGTGACAAGCCAAGCCATCGCGCAAGCGGCTAAAACTATGTTGTCGGGCACCACTGTGGGCCAATATCGCGAGGGTGACAAGCTCATCGACATCGTCTTGCGCCAGCCACTGGATGAGCGAAATGCCATCACCGACATCGGCAACGCCTATTTACCCACCGCCAGCGGTAAATCGATACCACTCACGCAAATTGCCAAGCCAACCTTCGGCTGGGAACCCGGTGTGATGTGGCGCGATGGCCGCGACTACGCCATTACGGTGCAAAGCGATATTGTGGAAGGCTTGCAAGGCGCCACCGTGACGAATGAGCTACTGCCTCAACTTCGGGCGCTAGAGGCCAACTGGAAAGTCAAAGGCCTGAACGCCTACCGCATCGAAGTCGCTGGTGCTGTGGAAGAAAGCAGCAAGGGCTCCGCTTCGATTGCTGCGGGCATACCCATCATGCTGTTTGTGACATTCACCCTGCTCATGCTGCAATTGCACAGCTTTAGCCGCGCCATGCTGGTGTTTTTGACCGGACCTTTAGGTATTGCGGGTGTGGCGGCTGCTTTGCTGCTGTCGGGCAGGCCATTCGGCTTTGTGGCCTTGTTGGGCGTGATCGCGTTGATGGGCATGATTCAGCGCAATTCGGTGATCTTGATCGACCAAATCGAGCAAGACCGCGCCGCGGGCATTCCGGCTTGGGACGCGATTGTGGAATCCGCCGTGCGCCGTTTACGCCCCATTGTGCTCACAGCCGCCGCTGCGGTGTTGGCCATGATCCCCTTGTCTCGCTCTACATTTTGGGGACCGATGGCCGTAGCCATCATGGGCGGATTGATCGTTGCAACCGTTTTAACTCTGCTTGCTTTGCCCGCAATGTATGCCGCTTGGTTCAAGGTTAGAAGAGAAGGCCATTTCGCAGGTTAAAATAGCGAGCTAACCGATTTCAAATGGGTGGCGACAAAGCTGCAAATAAGGTTTGCAGCCTCTGTTACCTCCCATTTTTGTTTTTTGCGCGGGTGGCGAAATTGGTAGACGCACCAGGTTTAGGTCCTGACGGTAGCAATACTGTGCGGGTTCGAGTCCCGCCCCGCGCACCACTCATTGAGGAGATAAGAATGGCTGTAACTGTAGAAACGTTGGAAAAGCTGGAACGCAAGATTACGCTGACACTGCCTACTGGCGTGATTCAGACCGAAGTTGATTCGCGTTTGCGCAAGCTGGCTCGCACCGTCAAGATGGACGGCTTTCGTCCCGGCAAAGTGCCCATGAACGTTGTTGCGCAGCGCTACGGCTACTCAGTGCATTACGAAGTCATGAATGACAAGGTTGGCGAAGCTTTTGCTAGCGCTGCCAACGAAGCTAAGCTGCGTGTCGCAGGTCAACCTCGTATTACCGAGAGCGAAGGCACTGTGGAAGGTCAAATGGCTTTTGATGCCATTTTCGAAGTATTTCCAGAAGTAAAAATTGGCGACTTAGCCAGCGCTGAGGTTGAAAAAGCCAGCGCTGAAGTGACGGAAGATGCAATCGACAAAACGATTGATATTCTGCGCAAGCAACGTCGCACTTTTGCACAGCGCCCCCAAGATGCAGCCACTGTTGATACTGACCGCGTGACCGTGGATTTTGAAGGCAAGATCGACGGTGAAACTTTTGCCGGCGGCAAAGCCGATGACTTTCAGTTCATCTTGGGCGATGGCCAGATGCTCAAAGAGTTTGAAGAAGCCACTCGCGGTATGAAACTGGGTGAGAGCAAGACTTTCCCATTGGCATTCCCCGCTGATTACCACGGCAAGGATGTCGCTGGTAAGACCGCTGATTTCATGGTTACGTTGAAGAAAATTGAAGCAGCTAATTTGCCGTCCGTGGATGGAGACTTGGCCAAAGGTTTGGGTATTTCAGACGCCTCGGTGGAAGGTCTACGGGTTGACATTCGTAAAAATCTGGAACGCGAAGTCAAATACCGCCTGCTGGGTCGTAACAAGCAAGCCGTGATGGACGCTTTGATTGCCAAGTCGGAACTCGATTTACCCAAATCCAGTGTGCAGGCTGAACTCGACCGTATGGTTGAGAGCGCCCGCGCTGATTTGAAGCAACGCGGTGTGAAAGACGCTGACAAGGCCCCCATTCCTGACGATATCTTCCGTCCTCAGGCTGAACGCCGCGTGCGTTTAGGATTGGTGGTTGCTGAGTTGGTTCGCGCGAATGAGCTGCAAGCCAAGCCTGAGCAAATCAAGGCCCACGTAGAAGAGCTAGCTGCAAGCTACGAAAAACCAGCAGATGTTATGCGTTGGTACTACAGCGACAACCGCCGCATGGCAGAAGTTGAAGCCATCGTGATCGAAAGTAACGTTACAGAATTTGTGTTGGCTCAAGCCAAGGTAAACGCCAAGGCCATCTCTTTTGATGAGCTGATGGGTCAGAATTAATTGCGCTGCGCATTAACTGCGTGAAGCGTAAAAGTAGATGGGGCTTGCGCGGGACTTGTTGTCCGGCTAACAAGCCCCATTTGCATGGTGGAATCGAATTTTGGGTACAGTCCCATGACTAATTTTGGAGACGCTATGAATGTGAAATACGGAGCGCCAGGCGCCATGGAGACACAGGCTTTGGGCATGGTGCCTATGGTGATTGAGCAGTCGGGCCGCGGTGAGCGTTCGTACGATATTTATTCGCGCCTGCTTAAAGAGCGCGTGATCTTTCTTGTCGGTCCCGTGAATGACCAGACAGCCAACTTGGTTGTCGCGCAATTGTTGTTTTTAGAGAGCGAAAATCCCGATAAGGATATTTCTTTTTACATCAATAGTCCTGGCGGGTCTGTGAGTGCTGGTATGTCTATTTTTGACACCATGAACTTCATCAAGCCTGACGTATCGACTCTGTGTATCGGCATGGCTGCCAGTATGGGAGCATTTTTGCTCTCCGCGGGAGCTAAGGGTAAACGGTTTTGCTTGCCGAACTCCAAGATCATGATTCACCAGCCATCAGGTGGAAGCCAAGGGCAGGCAACGGAGATCGAAATTGCGGCGCGTGAAATTTTGAAAACACGTGAGCAGTTGAACAAAATTTTGGCTGAACGAACTGGCCAACCCTTAGAGCGGATAGCGCGTGATACAGAGCGCGACTACTACATGACCGCAGAAGAGTCCAAAGAATACGGATTAATCGATCAGGTCATATCAAAGCGATCCTGATTGATTGACCAGCGAAACCGCCGATAGGACGGTGCCTTTCAGTCGAGAGGCGCCGTTTTTATTTGGTTATTATTGAGAAAATCAAGCGTAAAGGCAGTCTCCACATGGCCGAGAAAAAAGGCGCATCCAGCGAAAAAACTCTGTACTGCTCATTCTGCGGCAAGAGCCAACATGAAGTTAAAAAGCTAATTGCAGGCCCATCCGTTTTTGTATGCGATGAGTGTATTGATTTGTGCAATGAAATTATTCGTGATGAGTTGCCTGCCACTACAGAAGTAAAAGACGAACGGGGTGATTTGCCTACACCGGCTGAAATCAAGGGTAACTTAGACAACTATGTCATTGGTCAAGAGCCTGCTAAACGGACGCTGGCGGTGGCGGTTTATAACCATTACAAACGCTTGCGTCACAAAGAAAAAGCAAAAAAAGACGATGTAGAGCTGGCTAAAAGCAACATCTTGCTTATCGGTCCTACGGGTTCAGGGAAAACTTTGCTGGCGCAAACGCTGGCACGTATGCTGGACGTCCCGTTTGTAATGGCAGATGCCACGACATTGACAGAAGCCGGTTATGTCGGTGAAGACGTTGAGAACATTGTTCTCAAGTTGCTGCAAAGTTGCAATTACGAAGTGGAACGGGCCCAGCGCGGGATTGTTTACATCGATGAAATTGACAAAATTTCGCGTAAGTCGGACAACCCATCTATCACGCGCGACGTGTCGGGTGAAGGAGTGCAACAGGCGCTACTCAAACTGATAGAAGGCACTATGGCTAGCGTACCCCCGCAAGGTGGTCGAAAGCATCCAAATCAAGACTTTGTGCAGATCGACACCACAAATATTTTGTTTATTTGTGGCGGAGCATTTTCTGGTTTGGAGAAAGTTATTGAAAACCGCACCCAGTCTTCGGGTATCGGCTTTGGTGCATCTGTCAAAAGTAAGCAACAACGCAGTTTGACAGAGGTCTTCAAAGAAGTGGAGCCCGAGGATTTAATCAAATTTGGCTTGATTCCTGAACTGGTTGGCCGCATGCCAGTGGTAGCCACTTTGGCTGAGCTAACAGAAGACGCTTTGGTGCAAATCCTGACTGAGCCTAAAAATGCGCTGGTTAAGCAATATGCCAAATTGTTAGCAATGGAGGGTGCTGAATTAGAGATTCGGCCATCTGCATTGCAAGCTATTGCTAAGCGTGCTTTGGCGCGTAAAACAGGTGCTCGTGGCTTGCGCTCAATTTTGGAGCAGTCACTTATTGACACGATGTATGAACTGCCCGATGCTGTCAATGTTGAAAAGGTTGTAGTTGATGAATCTACGATCGAAGAAAACAAGCCACCTTTGTTGGTTTACCGTGAAGTGGCCAAGAAGGCCTAGTGTCTATGTGTCGTAAATCCTCGATTTCGGGGATTTTGTGACCTTTTCACTTTTTTCTTTCAGTGGTACCTCCTCGGATAAACGGGGAGAGCTTGAAATTCAGGCATTTCTGACCATATCCATCAAGTAACTTTAAGGTCCTTTTATGTCTGGCCACCCCCCGCTACTTCCTACCCCCATTGATTTGCCACTTTTGCCTTTGCGTGATGTGGTTGTCTTTCCCCATATGGTGATCCCGTTGTTTGTCGGGCGTCCAAAAAGCATTAAAGCGCTGGAAGCTGCTATGGAAGCGGATAGGCGCATTATGTTGGTGGCACAAAAGGCTGCAGCCAAAGACGACCCGTTGGTGTCTGATATGTTTGATGTGGGGTGTGTTTCCACTATTTTGCAAATGTTGAAGTTGCCTGATGGCACAGTGAAAGTGTTGGTTGAA
>JBEANP010000198.1:0-5447 GCA_041165385.1 Pseudomonadota bacterium
AAACCACCCTCTGGCTGCCAAACAGGCTGTCACGTTTGAAGACATCACTAAATATCCAGTAGCGTCCATTCCGTTATCAGATGAGGTGGTGCGCCTTTTGGTGGCTCAATATGGCGCGCTGGCCAATCCATCAGCCATGGTCACGCTGGCTTGCGAAGACGTCGCAGGTTTGCTCGCCACCGTGGCGCAAACCCAAGCCGTTTATTTGGGTGTGGTAGCCGCGGCCAAGGCTGGCCTGCAAGAGGGCTCGTTGGTAGAGTTGTCCATCAAACCTAAACTCAAAGTCGCTGCCCGCTTTGCCTATGTCACATTGGCTGGCAGAACCGAAGCGCCGGTGATGGGCTGGTTCCGTCAATTTGTGCAGGAACACTTGGTCGACTGAATGCACCCCAAAGCACATACCACCCCAACAAACCGATCATGACAATCAACACGCGACTCGAAACCCTGACGTTTGCCCAAGCCAGCCAACGGCTTGAGATGTTTCTGGCACGCAGCACCAGAACCTTATTGGGCATCATCGGCCCCCCAGGTGCCGGCAAGTCAACACTGGCACTCCAACTGAATGCGCTCCACCCAGAACAGTCGCAAATTGTTCCCATGGATGGCTACCACCTGGCCAATATAGAACTGGAACGGCTGGGCCGCGCGAACAGAAAAGGCGCACCCGACACCTTTGACAGCTACGGCTACTTAGCCTTGCTAAAGCGACTGCGCGACCAAATGCCAGAAGAAACCGTTTACGCCCCCGATTTCCGCCGGGAAATAGAAGAACCCATTGCAGGCGCCATCCCCATCTTCGCCAAGGCCAAACTATTGATTGCAGAGGGCAACTATCTGGCCCTAGACCAAGGCGGCTGGAGCCATGTGGCGGCGCTGCTGGACGAAATTTGGTACGTAGAGGTAGATCCAAGCCTGCGGCTGGAACGACTCATTGCGCGCCATGTGCAGTTTGGACGCACCCAGCAAGCAGCAGAAGCCTGGGCCCAAACCACCGACGAACCCAATGCCCGCCTGATTGAGTCAACCCTGGGCCGTGTGCACTACAAAGTGCTGCCAGCGCCCGTGGAATATGCGTAACAAGCTACTAAAGTTATAGCGTTTTTAGTTTTCTAAGTGTGCAATGTCGCGCTAAACCGCCGACAACAGGCTCTCAAACGGAATATGCAAACCATCGTGTAGCTTGCGCACCATCTGCAAACTCAGACGGCGTTTGCGGTTGAGCACTTCAGACACCCTGCCGCTGGAGCCCAAAAATGGCTCCAAATCTTTGGGCGTGAGGTTTTGCTGCTCCATTCTGAATTTGATAGCCTCTACCGGGTCCGCTGGGCCAATCGGGAAGTGCTTGCGCTCATAGGCCTCGATGAGCGTTACCAGTATTTCCATTTCATCGGCCTGCTCTGAGCCCTCGGGTGTCTGGAACACCAGCTCCAACCGCTTGAATGCGGCTTGCAAATCGGCATCGGTACGAATGGGCTTAATAGTCATTGACGCTCCTACTCCACCCTTGCTATCGCATTCGGCTTAAAGCCCAAATCCGCCGCCTTGCCTTTGCGGGCCCGCGCTGCACGGGCGTTGTTCAGGCTGCGAATTTCCAGGGTTTCGTCACGCTCTTTGCCACCGCGGCCTATGCCGGCTATGCGGATGCTGCGGGTGTAGGCCGCCGCGCCGGCCAGGGTGTCTTTGGCTTCCAGGTCGATCAGCATCAGGCCGCGACCGCCCTTTTCCATGGTCTTGAGTTCGGTGATTTCAAACGTTAGGATGCGCCCGCCTGTAGAGGCACAGGCCACATGGGTGGCTGGTGCCACCAACGCGGACAGCGCAGCCGCAGCGCCGGGTGCGGTCTGTCCGTCTTTGCCAGCCACGATCTTGCCTTGCGCACCGGCCACCAAGCTGGGCCTGCACAGGGCTTCGCCCTCGCCCACGCCTACAAAGGCCTTGCCAGCTTTTTGGCGTGAAATCATGTTGTCAACCGTGGCAATAAAGCCATAGCCACCCGAGCTGGACAACAACAACGTTGCCGCTGCTGGCCCCGCAAAGTAATACAGCAATTGCGTGCCGCTTTCCAGTTCAATCAACGTAGTGATCGGCTGGCCATCGCCCCGCCCACCGGGCAACAACGACACGGCCACGGAGTAAATGCGCCCGTTGGAGCCGAACACCAGCAGCGTGTCCACACTGCGGCACTCGAACGTGCCATACAGGCCATCACCCGCCTTGAAGGCAAAGGTAGACGCCTCGTGGCCGTGGCCGGTGCGGGTGCGCACCCAGCCCTTTTCGCTGACCACCACGGTCACTGGCTCGTCCACCACTTTCACTTCCGCTACCGCTTTTTTCTCGGTCTGAATCAGGGTGCGGCGCGCGTCAGCAAACACTTTGGCGTCGGCCTCGATTTCTTTGATCATCAGGCGGCGCAGAATGGCGGGGCTGCCCAAAATCTCTTCCAGCTTTCCTCGCTCACCCCGCAACTCGGCCAGCTCCTGCTCGATTTTGATGGCTTCCAGCCGCGCGAGTTGGCGCAAGCGAATTTCCAAAATATCTTCAGCCTGGCGGTCGCTCAAATTGAAGCGCGCCATCAGCGCCGCTTTAGGCTCGTCCGACTGGCGAATGATGGCAATCACTTCGTCGATGTTGAGCAAAACCGTTTGGCGGCCCTCCAGAATATGGATGCGGTCCAGCACCTTGCTCAGGCGGTGGCGGCTGCGTTTTTCGATGGTGGTCTGGCGGAAACTAATCCACTCGTTGAGCATCTGGCGCAGCGACTTTTGCGTGGGCCGTCCGTCCAGCCCCACCATGGTCAGGTTGATGGGCGAAGATGTTTCCAGACTGGTGTGGGCCAGCAGCGCAGTAATCAGCTCCTGCTGCTGGGTGCGGCTGGTTTTGGGCTCAAACACCAGGCGCACCATGGCGTCTTTGTTGGACTCGTCGCGCACGCAGTCCAGCACGTTCAAGACGCTGGCTTTGAGTTGCGTTTGGTCCTGGCTCAGGGCTTTTTTACCGGCCTTGACTTTGGGGTTGGTCAACTCCTCAATTTCTTCCAACACGCGCTGGCTGCTCACGCCGGGCGGCAGCTCAGTCACCACCAATTGCCATTGGCCACGGGCCAGGTCTTCAATCTTCCAGCGGGCGCGCACTTTGAGCGAGCCACGACCGGTGCGGTAAGCATCGGCAATGTCTTGTGCCGGGCTGATGATCTGGCCGCCACCGGGGTAGTCGGGGCCGGGCACCAAGGTGTACAGCTCGTCGTCTGACAAGGCGGGCGTTTTGATTAGCGCCACGCAGGCATCGGCAATCTCGCGCAGGTTGTGGCTGGGAATTTCGGTGGCCAGGCCGACCGCAATGCCGCTGGCGCCGTTCAGCAAACTGAACGGCAGGCGTGCGGGCAGCTGGCAGGGTTCTTCGGTGGAGCCGTCGTAGTTGGGCTGGAAGTCCACCGTGCCCTGGTCGATCTCTTCGAGCAGCAGCGTGGTGATCTTGGCCAGGCGTGCCTCGGTGTAGCGCATGGCCGCGGCGCCGTCGCCATCGCGCGAGCCGAAGTTGCCCTGGCCGTCCACCAGCGGGTAGCGCTGGGAGAAATCTTGCGCCATGCGCACCAGCGCGTCATACGCCGACTGGTCGCCATGCGGGTGGAAACGACCCAGCACATCACCCACCACACGGGCGCTCTTGACCGGCTTGGCACCGGCGTTGCCATTGGCCCCGCCAAAGCCCAGGCCCATGCGCGACATGCTGTAGAGAATGCGGCGCTGCACGGGCTTCAAGCCATCGCAGACATCGGGCAGCGCGCGGCCCTTGACCACGGACAAGGCGTATTCGAGGTAGGCGCGCTGGGCGTAGGTGGCTAAGTTGAGCTGGTCGTCGCCACTTGGGGTGGGCTCAGAAACAAGGTCTAGCGTTGTTTGATCGGTCATTTGCGTTCAATTCAATAGTCTGGTGTGGGCTCAATATGGGCCACTGAGAGTGGCGCCAGCATATTGCCGCGGCCAATGGCACCACCGCGCAGTTCTGGGGGTTTATGCACGGCAGCAGGCGCCCCAGCTTGTCGGGAAGCCACCACGGAAGCCGGGGGTTTGAGCACGGTGTACAGCTGCATGACCGTGCGCACGTAATTCTGGGTTTCGCGGTAATTTGGAATCTGGTTGCCCGCACGTTGCACAGCACCCTCCCCCGCGTTATAGGCAGCCAGCGCCAGCTCCAAATTGCCCGAGAACAGTTTGATCAAATCACTCAAGTAGCGTGAACCTGCACGAATGTTGGTGCCGGGGTCGGTTAATTTTTTCTCGATCGACACGATTGCGTCAGCCCTCACGCCATAACGCTTGGCGGTGTCGGGCATCAATTGCATGAGACCCACAGCGCCTTTAGGAGACACAGCAGCAGCATCGAACCCGGACTCAGTCGCGATGATTGCTTGCAGTAGCTCAAAGTCGACACGGTGCAGCGCCGCAGCATCACGCAGCAAGTGGCTCACTTGCTTGAAACTCGGCGATATGGCGAAAAAAGCAATCAGTTTGGGCGGGGTAGTGGGCACCGCGACAGGGCGCAAACCCTCGGGTGCGTTTTGCTGTTGCCCGGCGGTGGGACTGACTCCCGAACGCGAGAACATTTCGTACCGCCCGTCTACCCGCTCGCTAGCAAAGTGGGCTGCACCTTTTTCATCCACATAGCCCCAAAGCTCAGCTTTAGCATCAAATGAGGCAGCAGCGCCCGCCAGCATTGCGCAAGCAGCTACTAATTTAATAGCATTTTGCAGACAGCAACCAAGCCACCGCATCAGACGTCAATCTCCACCGAGTCACCATGCAGCTCCATCAGCTCACGCCGGGCTGCAGCTTCACCTTTGCCCATCAGCTTGGTAATGAGTGCCTCGGTAGCACTAAAGTCGATGGCACCTAGCTCTACAGGCAACAGACGACGGGTGTCGGGGTTCAAGGTGGTGTCCCACAGTTGCTCGGCGTTCATCTCGCCCAGGCCTTTGAAGCGGCTGATGCTCCAGGCGCCCTCACGCACGCCCTCTTTGCGCAGCTTGTCCAAAATGGCGGTGAGTTCACCTTCGTCCAGCGCATAGGCCTTGCTGGCAGGCTTTTTGCCGCGTGCAGGCGCATCCACCCGAAACAGTGGTGGACGGGCCACAAACACATGACCAGTTTCGATCAATTTAGGGAAATGACGGAAAAACAGCGTAAGCAATAGCACCTGGATGTGGGAACCATCCACATCCGCATCGCTCAAAATGCAGACCTTGCCGTAGCGCAGGCCCGTCAGGTCGGGGGTGTCGTTGGGGCCATGCGGGTCGACCCCAATGGCCACTGAAATGTCGTGAATTTCGTTGTTGGCAAACAGGCGGTCGCGATCCACTTCCCAGGTGTTGAGCACCTTGCCGCGCAGGGGCAGGATGGCCTGGTTTTCTTTGTCGCGGCCCATTTTGGCGCTGCCGCCGGCGGAGT
>JBEANP010000199.1:0-5403 GCA_041165385.1 Pseudomonadota bacterium
AACGTGCAGGGCGAGACGCAAAAGAAGCTGGACGTACTCTCCAACGACGTGTTCATGCAGCGCACCGAGTGGTCGGGCAACCTGGCGGGTATGGCCTCGGAGGAGATGGACGCGCCGTACCAGATTCCCAAGCAGTACCCCCGCGGCAACTACCTGATCGTGTTTGACCCTCTGGACGGCTCCAGCAACATCGACGTGAACGTGTCGGTGGGCAGCATTTTCAGCATCCTGCGCGCGCCGCAAGAAGTCGTTGACAGTGGTCGCGACGTGGTCGACGCTGACTTCTTTCAGGCCGGCTGCAAGCAAGTGGCGGCGGGTTACGCCCTGTATGGCCCCACCACCATGCTGGTGCTGACGGTAGGCGACGGCGTGAACGGCTTTACGCTGGACCCGAACCTGGGCGAGTTCATGCTGACCCACCCCAAGATGACGATACCGGCGGACACGCAAGAATTCGCCATCAACGCCTCCAACAGCCGCTTTTGGGAAGCCCCGGTCAAGCGCTATGTGGACGAGTGCCTGGCCGGCAAAACCGGTGCGCGCGGCAAAGACTTCAATATGCGCTGGATTGCCAGCATGGTGGCCGAGGCGCACCGCATTCTGATGCGTGGTGGTGTGTTCATGTACCCGCGTGACACCAAAGACGCCTCCAAACCCGGCCGCCTGCGCCTACTGTACGAGGCCAACCCCGTGGGGATGCTCATGGAGCAGGCCGGTGGGCGCGCCTCTACTGGCGAAGTAGCCATGATGGGTGTGCAACCCACCAGCTTGCACCAGCGCCTTGGTTTTGTGTTTGGCTCCAAAAACGAAGTAGAGCGCATCGAGCGCTACCACGCAGAGCCCAGCACCTATGCCGATTTGGATAACCCCCTGTTTGCAAAACGCAGTTTGTTCAGGGATTGATTGAGTTCAATTTGCTATGTATTTGATAGCTGCATGCGTATATTCAGTAAGCGCTAGAAGCCTGTTTTATTAAAAATCTCCAGAAGGAATGGTATGAAAAAGCTACTTGGTTTTGTGATCGGTTGCTGCATTGGTAGCACCGTGTTGGCCCAAGCCGCATTTACCCCAGTGGGCACAGCGCTCAACATCGTGGGCGACAAAAAAGAAATCACGGTGCAAACCGCCAAGGGTCCCGTCCTGCTGACCCGCAAGATGACGCCTTGCGCAAAAAATGCCGGTGCCTTACAGGAGCTGGTGCCGGTGCCGGGCGTGCACCCGGTGGGCGAAATTGAAATCATCACCGCGTTGAGCGACCGCCAATCGCTGGTGGTGGACATGCGTGACACGAACGACCGTGTCAAGGGCACCATCCCCGGCTCAGTGGGCATTCCCTACACCGAAGTAGTAGACCGCATGACCGAACTGGGCTGCAGCAAAGCCGCAGGTGCGTGGAACTGCAGCCAAGCCAAGAAGGTGTATGCCTTCTGCAACGGCCCGGTCTGCCCCCAGAGCCCCATTGCCATCAAAGCCATGGCGCGCGACGGTTTCCCCGCCGACAAGATTTACTACTACCGCGGCGGCATGCTCGATTGGGATGCGCTGGGTTTCCCGTCCGTCAAAGACGAGTTCTGATTTTCACAACTATTCCAGGAGACAAGCACCATGTCTGAACGCCACCCCATCATCGCCATCACCGGCTCCTCCGGTGCGGGCACGTCCACTGTGACGCGCACGTTTTCCAACATCTTCCGCCGGGAAAACGTGTCGGCTGCCATCATTGAAGGCGACAGCTTTCACCGCTACGACCGCAAAGAAATGAAGCTGCGCCAGGCCGAGGCAGAGAAGTCCGGCAACATGAACTTCAGCCACTTCAGCCACTTCGGGCCTGACAACAACATGTTTGGCGAGCTGGAGTCGTTGTTCAAGTCGTACTCTGAAACCGGCAACGGCAAGTCACGCAAGTACCTGCACAACGCAGAAGAGGCTTCACCGTACAAGCAAGAGCCCGGCACCTTCACGCCGTGGGAACCCCTGGAAGAGAAGACCGACATGCTGTTCTACGAAGGCCTGCACGGCGCGGTGCAAACGCATGAGCACAACATAGCCAAGCACCCCGACCTGCTGATTGGCGTGGTGCCGGTGATTAACCTGGAGTGGATTCAAAAACTGTGGCGCGACAAGTACCAGCGTGGCTACAGCACCGAGGCGGTGACCGACACCATCCTGCGCCGCATGCCCGACTATGTGAATTACATCTGCCCGCAGTTTGCCCACACGCATGTGAACTTCCAGCGCGTGCCGATGGTGGACACGTCTAACCCGTTCATCTCGCGCGACATTCCCAGTGCGGACGAGAGCATGGTGGTGATCCGCTTTGCCAACCCCAAGGGCATTGATTTTCAGTACCTGCAAAACATGATTGGCGACAGCTTCATGAGCCGCGCCAACACCATCGTGGTTCCTGGCGGCAAGATGGAACTGGCCATGCAGCTGATCTTTACGCCCTTTGTGTGGCGAATGATGGAACGCCGCAAGCGCGCGCTGGCAGCTTGATGCTCACTACAAAGGATGAATTGAAATGAGTACCCCAACCCTTGATATGGCCAGCCAGATGGCCACTGCTGTGCGCATGCTGGCTGTGGACGCTGTCGAGAAAGCCAAGTCCGGCCACCCCGGCGCGCCCATGGGCATGGCCGACATTGCCGAAGTGCTTTGGAACCGCCACCTGAAACACAACCCGTCCAACCCGCATTGGCCCAATCGCGACCGCTTTGTGCTCTCCAACGGCCATGGCTCCATGCTGCTGTATGCGCTCTTGCACCTCACGGGTTACGACCTGCCGATGGACGAGATCAAGAAGTTCCGCCAGTTGCACAGCAAGACCGCAGGTCACCCCGAGTTTGGCATCACGCCCGGCGTGGAAACCACCACTGGCCCGTTGGGGCAGGGCATCACCAATGCCGTGGGCATGGCGCTGGCCGAAAAGCTGCTGGCTGCCGAGTTCAACCGCGAAGAGGGTGGCGTGGACCACAGCATCGTGGACCACTTCACCTATGTGTTCATGGGCGATGGTTGCCTGATGGAGGGCATCAGCCATGAGGCCTGTTCACTGGCAGGCACGCTGCGCCTGTCCAAGCTGGTGGCGCTGTACGACGACAACGGCATCTCGATTGACGGTCATGTTGAGGGCTGGTTCACCGACGACACGCCCAAACGCTTTGAAGCTTATGGCTGGAACGTGATTCCCGCCGTGGACGGGCACAACCCGGCTGCCATTGACGCCGCCATTACAGCAGCCAGGGTGCAGGGCGCATTGGCCAATGGCAAGCCCACACTCATCTGCTGCAAGACGGTCATCGGCATGGGCTCGCCCAACAAGGCGGGTACGCATGATGTTCACGGCGCGGCACTGGGTGCTGCCGAGGTGGCCGCCACACGCGAGGCATTGGGTTGGACGGCGGCGCAGTTTGAAATTCCTGCCGCCATTGCCAACGCATGGAATGCGGTAGAGCGCGGGCAGGTCGCCGAGAGGGCCTGGCGCGTCAAATTTGAAGCCTACCGCTCGCTCTACCCCGATGCGGCGGCGGAGTTTGAGCGGCGCATGGCCGGTGACTTGCTGGGCGCATTTGCCGACATGCTGCCCGAGGTGTTTGCAACGATTGCGGCCAAGGCCGATCCGTTGGCTACGCGCAAGGCCAGCCAGAATGCTCTGGACGCTCTGGCCCCCTTGTTGCCCGAGTTTTTTGGCGGTAGTGCTGACTTGACTGGATCCAACCTCACCAATTTCAGGGGCTGCGTCAAAGCGGGCCGAGACACTTGGGGCAACCACCTCAGCTACGGTGTGCGCGAATTTGGCATGGCGGCCATCATGAACGGCATGGCACTGCACGGAGGCTACATCCCCTACGGCGGCACCTTCCTGACCTTCAGCGACTACAGCCGCAACGCCATTCGCATGGCTGCGCTGATGAAAATCCGGGTCATTCATGTCTTCACCCACGACAGCATTGGCCTGGGCGAAGACGGTCCCACGCACCAGAGCGTTGAGCACATTCCGTCCTTACGCATCATTCCCGGTGTGGACGTGTGGCGTCCTGCCGATGGCTTGGAAACAGCGGTGGCCTGGGCTAGCGCCGTGGAGCGCAGGGGCGGCCCCAGCGCCTTGTGTCTATCTCGCCAAAACCTGCCACGTTTGACAGACGCGGGCATGGTGGATGCGATTCGCCGTGGGGGTTATGTGCTGTCCGATATGGAAGGTGCAAAAGCCGTGATTATCTCGACAGGCTCCGAGCTGGAGTTGGCCATGCACGCTCAGGTCACTCTGGCCTCGGAAGGTATTGCCACCCGCGTTGTGTCCATGCCGTGCACCAATGTGTTTGACCGCCAGACCGATGCGTACCAGGAGTCGGTGCTGCCCTTGTCGCTGCCGGCGGTGGCGATTGAGGCTGCGCACCCTGATTTTTGGCGTAAGTACGTTGGCCGCACCGGCGTCGTGGTGGGCATGCCCACCTTCGGCGAATCGGCCCCGGCCAAAGACCTGTATGCGTATTTCGGCATCACCACGCAGCGCGTGGTAAACGCCGCACGCACCCTGGCGCACCGGGCAGCACACCGCCGCGAGGTACCGCTGCCCGAGCAGATTATTCCCAGCATCAACTGAAGGCGGCCATGGCACACGCTTTTGATCTGGTCATGTTTGACCTGGATGGCACGCTGGTTGAGACAGCACCTGAAATCATGGATGCAACCAACGACACGCTGCGCCGGTTTGATCTGGCGGAGGTGACGCAGCAGCAAGTAAACGATTGGATTGGCCATGGCACCCGTGAGCTGTTGATCCAGGCATTGGCTTTTACTGGCAAGACCGATGTGGCAGCCGTGCGGGTGAGTGACAGTCTGGGGTTGATTGCGCACGAATTTGACAAACACTACCGGCGCCGTTGTGGCACCCGCAGCCAGCTCTACCCGCAGGTGCGCGAGACCCTAACTGCCTTGCGCGCACGTGGGGTCAAGACGGCCGTGGTGACGAACAAGGAAGGCCGCTACACCGCTACGGTGCTCGATGCCCACCAATTGACACCTTTGTTGGACTGCGTCGTGAGTGGCGACACCTTGCCGACCAAGAAGCCCAACCCGGCCGGTATCGACCACTGCCTGGCGCAGTTTGGTGTGGCAAAAGACCGCGCGCTGTTTGTCGGGGACTCCAGCATTGACGTGGCCACGGCCCGCAATGCGGGGGTGGCGGTGTGGGCTTTGCCCTATGGCTACAACATGGGTGCTTCGATTGAAAGTTGCAACCCGGACCGGGTGATTGCAGATTGCTCTGCGCTACTGAATTGATAGCTGCTTACGCATGTAGAACGGGCGCTAGAGGCATTTTTACTTATAAAACCACTGTAACGGGACATACCATGACCACAAAGATTGGCATCAACGGCTTTGGCCGCATCGGCCGCAACG
>JBEANP010000200.1:0-5366 GCA_041165385.1 Pseudomonadota bacterium
CAAGGCGGGTTACCTTGCCATTGCACCGGAATTGTTTGCCCGTCAAGGCGATCCGATGAAGTACGGCGATATGGCCGAACTGATGGCCGAAGTAGTGTCCAAGGTGCCTGATGCGCAGGTGATGGGTGATTTGGATGCCGCAGTTAAATGGGCTGGCGAAAACGGTGGCAATCTGAAAAAAGTAGGCATCACCGGTTTCTGCTGGGGTGGCCGCATCACTTGGCTGTACGCAGAGCAAAGCAAAAACGTCAAAGCCGGTGTTGCCTGGTATGGCCGTTTGGTGGGTGCGCCCAGTGCGTTGACACCCAAGCACCCATTGGAATTAGCGTCTGCTCTCAAAGCACCTGTGTTGGGCTTGTATGGCGGGCAAGACGGAGGCATTCCGCTCACCACCGTGAACGAGATGAAAGACGCGCTGGCCGCCGCCGGTGCCAAGGGTAATGCAGCGGCTAAGGCGTCTGAGTTTGTGGTGTACCCGCAAGCCCCCCACGCTTTTCACGCCGACTACCGTCCAAGCTACCGCAAAGATGCGGCAGAAGACGGCTTTAATCGCGCGCTGGAGTGGTTCAAGGCCAAGGGTGTGGCTTGATTCTCTAGCCAACGCGTCTGCCAAGAAGGCCGCCGTGAGGCGGCTTTTTCGTTGTGGGGCACAATTGGCAGTCTGAATTTATGAACAAAAAGGGCGTTCGCCCTCGTACAGATTGCGTAACTAGCTATGACTTTGATAGCAATTTTGTTGGGTACTTTGGCCGCTGGAATTGGCAGCGTGTGGCTGGCTGCGGCCTTGAGCTTTGGGGCACTGGGCCGTTACACCCAGCACATGCTGAGTTTGGCGGCGGGTTCGCTGCTAGCCACTGCGTTTATGCACCTGCTGCCAGAGGCTTTTGAGAGCGACGCCGGGGCCCACGACTTGTTCATGACGCTGCTGATCGGCCTGGTGTTTTTCTTTCTGCTGGACAAGGCCGAACTGTGGCACCACGGGCATGAACACCACCACGGGCATGGACATAGCCATGTACCTCACCACGCCCATGCGTCGTCCACCGATGCCAACGCGCCTCGCGCTGCGGGCAGCTGGGCGGTGTTGACAGGTGACAGCGTGCATTGCTTTGGTGATGGCGTGCTGATTGCTTCGGCCTTCATGGCTGACATGCGATTGGGCGTAATTGCGTCGCTGGCCGTGCTGGCGCACGAGGTGCCCCACCATATGGGTGATTTGATGGTGCTGCGTGCTGGTTCTAGCAACCGCCAAGCCGCGTTGCTCAAGGTGTCGTTGGCCGGGGCTGTCACCGCGCTGGGCGGACTGATTGGTTTTTGGCTGGTTGAGCAATTGCAAGACTTTTTGCCCTACTTTTTGGTGGTGGCTTCCAGCAGCTTTATTTACGTGGCACTGGCCGATTTGATTCCCCAACTGCAAAAGCGACTCACCCTGCTGCAGACAGTGGCCCAAGTGGCGTGGCTGGGGACAGGCATTGCGCTGGTGATGCTGGTCAGTGGCATGGCCCACGCCCACTGATCCTTGCTTTTATTGAATTTGTACGCCGCCTTTACCTCTCAGCTATGAACCCTTTTTCCCCCTCCACACTGGCCGCACTGGCCCAAGAATTTGGCACTCCACTGTGGGTGTACGACGCGGCCACCATCACACGCCAAATTCAGGCGCTCAAGCAATTTGACGTGGTGCGCTTTGCCCAGAAAGCCAACTCCAACACCCACATCCTGCGGCTCATGAAAAACCTGGGCGTTACCGTAGATTCAGTGTCGTTAGGCGAAGTGGAGCGGGCGCTGGCCGCAGGGTTCAAGCCCGGACTCCATGATGGCCGTGCCGACATCGTGTTCACCGCCGACCTGCTGGACCGCACCACGCTGCCACGCCTGGTGGAGCTGGGCATTCCGGTGAATTGCGGCTCAGTGGACATGCTGGACCAGCTGGGCGCTGTGAGCCCCGGCCACCCAGTGTGGCTGCGTATCAACCCCGGTTTTGGCCATGGCCACAGCAACAAAACCAACACCGGCGGCGAGCACAGCAAGCACGGCATATGGCACACCGAGCTGCCCACCGCGCTGGCCAAAGTGCGCAGCAACGGCCTGGCACTGCAAGGCGTGCACATGCACATTGGCTCGGGTGTGGACTACTCCCATCTGCGAGAGGTGTGTGGCGCCATGATTGCCCTGGTGCAAACCGTCAATGCGCAGGGCATGGACCTGCACGCCATTTCTGCTGGTGGGGGGCTGTCGATTCCCTACCAAGCGGGCGAGCCCACGATTGACACCGAACACTACTTTTCTCTGTGGGACGCTGCGCGCCAAACTATTGCCACGCTCTTGGGCCACCCCGTGGCATTGGAACTGGAGCCGGGCCGTTATTTGGTGGCCGAAAGTGGCGTTTTGGTGAGCGAAGTGCGTGCCGTCAAAAATCAGGGCAGCGCGCATTTTGTGATGGTGGACGCAGGATTTAGCGACCTGATGCGCCCCTCCATGTACGGCAGCCACCACGGCATGGAGTTCATCCACGCCGATGGCACTGCGGCCACAGGGCCCACCCAGCCCACAGTGGTGGCTGGACCTTTGTGCGAATCGGGCGATGTATTTACCCAAGGCGAAGGTGGCGTGGTGCTGAACCGCGATTTGCCGGTTGCCCAGGTGGGCGACTATTTGGTGCTGCACGACACGGGCGCGTATGGCGCGTCCATGTCATCAAACTACAACACACGCCCCTTGATTCCCGAGGTGATGGTGGAGGGCGGCCAAGCCCGCGTGATTCGCCGCAAGCAGACGGTGGCCGAGCTGATCGCGCTGGAAGCGGTGTAGCCAGGTCCTAGCCCTGCGCCACCGGCAGCGCGGGGTTGTTGCTCCACTCGCTCCAACTGCCTGCAAACAGGGCCGTGCGACCCAAGCCGGCAATTTCCATCGCCAGTAAATTCGGCACCGCGCTTACGCCACTGCCGCAGTGGTGCACCACGGTGGCCGGATCGCGGTCACCTAGCAAAGCCAGAAATTCAGCGCGTAATTGATCGGCCGGTTTGAATTTGCCGTCTTCACCGAAGTTGGCGGTGAACGGGCGATTCAATGCACCGGGAATGTGGCCCGCCACCGGGTCTAGCGGCTCCACTTCACCGCGATAACGTGGCGCGCCGCGTGCGTCGATCAGGGTTTGCGTAGCGCGGCCCAGATTTTTTGCTACATTTTCTATAGCTGCTTGCGCATATCCAACGGGGGCTGGCGCGTAGTTTGACTTGTTTTTTGCTGCTTCAGGCCCGTTGCCAACTGCTCCACCAGCAGCTTGCCACGCCTGCAGCCCACCATCCAGCACCGCCACGTTGTCATGGCCCAGCCATTTGAGCATCCACCACAGGCGGCCACAGTAGTTGACCCCTTGGCGGTCGTAAACCACAGCTTGCATGGTGTTGTTGAAGCCCACGCTGCCCAGCCAGGTGGCGAAGTTTTCGCGCGAGGGCAAAGGGTGGCGCCCACCGGACACGGCGCCGGTCACTGTTTTGTCACCCTTGGCGCTCAGCGCCGTGTCCAGGTGCGCATACACCGCGCCGGGAATGTGCGCTTGTAGGTACTGCGCGGTGCCAGAGTCGGGTTGCATCAAGTCGAAACTGCAGTCAAACACCATGCAGGGCTGGCCGCTGGCCAACAACGTTTGCAGTTCGGGGGCTGAAATCAGGGTGCTGAATTGGGTCATGGTCTGTGCTCCTAGGTTTGCATGTCCAAGCCGCGCAGTGTTGTGAACCACTGTGCGTCCTCGGCAATGGCGGTTTTGGCTTTTTCGTGCTCTTGCTGGTCCAGAAATCGGGTTTCCCGCAAGCGGTATTCAATCGTTGGCAGTGACAAGATACCCGCCGCAATACCCGCGCGTATCCACTCGCGGTCTTTGGGTTCGCTGCGTGCGTACTTGGAGATGGCGCAGTCGTTGGGCTCCAGATATTTCACTTTCACCCCTGAGGGCAACACCTGGCGAATCAGTCGTTGCTGCCAGCCTTTGGGCAGGGTCGGCAAATAGGGGCTGACCGCGTCAAAGTAGTAGCCGTAGGTTTGGTGAAACGCGCTGTCTTCGCCAAAGCGGGCTGAAAATTCTTGCGCGCGCTGTGGGTCGCGCTCGGGGTATGCGTCTACTTCCATCGACCAGGTCATGCGTGCGGGCAAGCCCTCGCCGGACAGGCCCAAGGCCGACAGGCTACCCACCACCACAAATTCGTCCAGGCCGCTGGTATCGCGAATCTTGCCGAGCAGAAAATCGATGTCTTGCGTGTTCATACCGCACCCACGGCAAAGGGCGTGTTTTGCCGCATGGCAGGGCCCCAAGCTTCGTCCCGTGCGTCGTCACGCGCGTCGTCCATGTGGAGCATGCTGTGGGCTATAGCGCTGGGATCGGCCGCCAGAATGTGTTGCCAGCGGTCGATGTACACCGGACTGCACAGTTGCTTGTCCCTCCACAGCTGCACCATGCGCAGTGCATTCGCTTTCAAGGCTTGGGCCTCGTCGCCACCTAAAGCGAGTTTCACAGCGATCTTTAAATGCTTTTCCCGGGAGGCGGCTTGCTTGGCTTGCAGGTCTGCCCGTGCTTGGCGGCGCAAGGCCATATCAGGCGGCTCCGACAGGATGCCCAGTTCAGCCCCCAGTAAGCGCGCTGCGCCTTGAATGCTGGAAGCCTGTGCGTCTTTGCCTTTTTCGATTTGAACCAGCGTGGTGCGGCTGATGCCCGCTGCCGTTGCCAGTGCTTCTTGCGACAGCGACTGGGCCGTGCGCAGGGCGCGTAGCGTGACTCCAATATTTTGCAAAGTGGCAGACATGTGTGGAATTCTAACCATGTACAGAATTTTAGTCACCATCCCCTGACACATATGCGGGCATGTCTGCTGGATATTGTGGGGCTCAGTGCTCCTCAGGCGGGGTGTTGGGCATCGCCCGCGAACGCAAAATGGTGGCTAAAACGCCGCTGGTCACGATGACGGCAATGCCGGCCCAGCCCATGGGGGCGATGGTGTCGCCAAATATCAGCAGGCTGAAAATCACAGCAAACACAATGCCCGAATACTGCATGCTGGCCACCACCAGCGTGGAGCCTTTGCGATAGGCCCGCGTCATGCTCCATTGGCCCAGTGAGGCCAAGATGCCTATGGGTACTACCCAGGCCGCGTCTTGCCAGCGCACTTCGGCCCACGGGGTCACCTCGGTAAACAGCATGCCCACGATACCCACGACTGTGGTGCCCACAGAAAAGTAAAACACGGTGCGTTCTTCGGGTTCGCCCACTTTGCCCAGGGCCGTGACTTGCATGTACGCCAGCGCCGCGCCCATGCCCGAGAGCAAACCAATTACCCCGGCAAACAGCTGGTTGTGGTCAATGGTGGGGCGCA
>JBEANP010000201.1:0-5299 GCA_041165385.1 Pseudomonadota bacterium
TTGGTTTTGCATAAATTTCCAGCTAGCGCTCGTGAATAGTGCGTAAGCAGCTATGAATTAAATAGCACCTAGCCACAACATGCATCAATCACTTCACGCACCAGAGAGTCACTAGCACCTTGCATACTCGCCTGACCCGGCTCAGTGATCACCACGAATCGCATTTCCCCAGCAATCGATTTTTTGTCGAGTCGCATAAGTTGTAGGTAGCGCGCAGCATTGTCTTGTTGATCCAATACAGGCCCAACAGTGGGTAGGCCGGCTTTTGCAATCAGTGCTGTCAGGCGCGCTACAAAAGCGCGGTCAACCAGACCCAATCGATGTGAAAGCTGTGCAGCCATTACCATACCGCAGCCAACGGCTTCCCCATGCAACCATTCGCCGTAGCCAAGGCCAGCCTCTATAGCGTGCCCAAACGTGTGTCCAAAATTCAAAATAGCCCGAAGTCCGGACTCACGCTCGTCTTGCCCTACGACCCACGCTTTAATCTCGCAGCTGCGCTTTACCGCGTGCGCTAAGGCGTCCAAATCCCCCGCCATAAGCAAATCAATATTGGATTCAATCCAATCAAAGAATTGCATATCTGCAATGGGCCCGTATTTGATGACTTCAGCCAAACCTGCACTCAGCTCGCGGTGAGGCAGCGTCTTCAACGTCGCCAAGTCACACACCACCAACTGGGGCTGATAAAAAGCCCCGATCATATTTTTACCCATGGGGTGATTTATGCCAGTCTTCCCCCCCACCGAAGAGTCCACCTGCGATAGCAAGGTGGTTGGTACCTGCACAAAAGGCACTCCACGCATAAAGCTGGCAGCAGCGAACCCTGTCATGTCGCCAACCACGCCGCCGCCCAAAGCGAACAAGACCGTTTTGCGATCACATCCGTGCTCAAGCAAGGCATCGAATATCTGATTGAGTGTCGCCCAGGTTTTATGTGACTCGCCATCAGGAAGCGTGACCTGATGAACGTTTTTATACCGTGCTTTTAATGTATCGGCTAACTGTGTTGCATAGAGTGGGCCTACAGTTGTGTTGCTAACAACAACGGCTGCGGAAGCTTGGGGAAGTTGCTCAAAATGAGCAAACTCAGCGAGTAGATTGTGGCCTATAGCAATGGAGTAACTGCGGTCGCCCAGAGCAATGGAGACGGTTTGTGCGGGTGTTGTCATAGCCCGAGTTTAAAACCAGCTCAGCTCTGAATTACAAAACCGCCCAGCTCCAGCTGCATTTGAATCATGTTTACCAGTGTTGAAACAGATGGCCGCCCGGTCTCCAGCACAAAGTGGGCAATCTCAAGGTACAGCGGATCACGCGCAACAAACAAATCCCGCATCCGGGCCAGCGGGTCGGCGACTTGCAAAAGCGGGCGATTGGTATCGTGTCGCAGCCTGCGAAACAGCTCCTCAGGGGTGGACTTGAGATACACCACCTGCCCCCTGGCATGAAGACGACTGCGGTTATTGGCTCGAAGCACCACGCCGCCACCGGTGGACAAAACACCAGCGCCACGAGATGTCAGCTCGTCAACCACCTCTTCCTCCATATCCCGAAAGCGAGCCTCGCCCTCTTGCTCAAAAAACTCCCGAATACTGCAACCCAGCCTCGCCTCCAGCGCGTGGTCTGTATCTACAAACGGAAGTTGCAATCTGCGCGCGAGCTGTCGGCCTACTGTAGTTTTTCCGGAACCAGGTAAACCTATGAGGGAAACACGCACATTAGGGAATATAAAACGTTGTCGAATTAGACGTTCCCGCGGGTGTCGTCACGTTTATAGAAACACCATCTCCCGGCACGCAATCTGTCAACTCCACCGACAAAACAATTGAACCTGTCTGATTTGGAACCTTTGAATAGCTCGGAGCGCCTGCAGTACAGGCCTTGGTGTTTGCCGTAGTTTTGTCAAGGGCAGTTGGAGTGATCGTGGAGCCAGTGGGCAAGGAGTTATTGTTTAAGTCAGACAAAATGGCAGAGAAACCTCCAGAAGAGATGCTCACGCTGGCAAACTTTGGCGTACCAGTGGCCCACACAACAAAGATATGTTTACGAACATCCGCAGAGCCCCACACGCCGTCACAAGAATCAGGACGCCCCATATAACCACCTGTACAAGTTGTTGAACCGGCTTTGGGTACCGAAAAGTACCCCGCCACATAGGTTCCATTAACTGTCAGGGAATTGGCTTGCGTGTCCAAATAAGCATTGCCCAAGTCCGTAAACGTTTCACCCGAGCTGTATTGGTTGTCAAAGTTTGCATCAACAAAATCTTCCTCACCTGGCGCATACGCCAGCACCGTGACGAGACCATCGGCTGGCCTGGGTCCACTCGAGTACAAAGTGGACTTGCAACGCGACAGCAGGGTTGTACAGGTGGCGGGCTGGACAAGGCCCTGCTCCGATACGAAGTTGACCGTAGTACCATCTGGAACTGCATTGCCCTGTCTGTCAGTCAAGATGAGGTTGAGATCGGTGGCCACGTTGTCAACGTTGAAAGCCTCTACAGACAACAAAGTGGCGGACAAACTGGCCCGTGACTGAACCGCACGCCCCGATGCAACTGCCAGCACGCTAGACGTGGTCTTGATAGTAGGATCTGACACCAAAGCAGCACTTACCACTGCACTTGTTGGGATGGTCCCTGAAAACACGGGCACCTTGACCTCACCGTCAGCATCGGATTGCAAGGTAATGTCTGCCGTGTTGCCAGTGGTACCAAAAGACACTCTAGGCGGCGTTATTGAAACTAAGTCCTTCAGTTTCAAAATCACAGACTGGCCTTGCATCGGCTTACTGCGGTCATTCACAACTCTGAACCGCACTACTGATTGGGTCACTCCACCAGAATTTGATAAATAAATCAGCGATGGGCTGGCATCTACAAAAAGTAAATTGGTTGCTGGTGCCAAATCCACATTGATGGTAATTGGAACAGGAGTCGCACCTGGTGTGCTGGCGGTCACTTTCACCGCACTATTGCTGCATCCCTGGTCGTTAGGATCGCTTGAGTTGACAGCTGTAAAGCTGGTTTCTGCAACTCCCGAGCTATTGGTTGTAACTGTGCTGGGGGTAACAACTCCGCAATTGCTCACAAATGAAACCTGAACGGGTGAGGCTGTTGCTGCCAGACCATCGATATTTGCGGTTACAGTAATTTTGGCAGTGCCATAAGCAGCCAGATTGCCAACCAGACCAGAGGAGAGGCTACTTAAGGTGATATTCGGAGTAGTCAGACTGTAAACTAATGATTTATTTATTAGAGTATCTGCAGCTAGCAAAGCAGAGCCGTCTGGATAAGCAGTAAGACTTCCACCGACCTTGTAATCGTAAGTCGCTGTAATAGCACCACTACCCACCGCTGTAAGGGATGCTCTAGAAACGGACACATTCGCTACGCCAGCGGAATTCGTGATAGCCGACGTTCCAACCGGAAACAGGACGTTAGTAGATGAAGAAGATACCGATACCAACTGTCCGGATAAAGGGTTGCCGGAAGGATCGGCAAGTAACACTTTAACTGTCATTAAACCGCTAGAGCCAACATACGGCGTGACAGCGCCGGCTTGGTCTAAAAGACTAACGGTCAGACCCGGTGGTTTGGGTGCAGTGCTTGATACGACAACAGCGGTACTAGCACCACTCGTACCAGTAACCGCACCCGCACTACCACCACCGCCACCACAAGCAGCTATCAGTAATGCAACGGAGAGAGAGGTAACAAGCGATAGCTTGCAAACATATTTTTTCATATCAAGTTAACTCTCTATCTGAGTCCGGCCTGGTCGGGAAGCGCTTTAGGGGTGATAAAAACCAACATTTCTTGCTTATTTGAAACTTTCCCCTTACTTTTGAATAAATACCCAAGCACTGGAAGATCACCAAAAAAGGGGACCTTGGTTTCGTTTTCGGAAACGGTTTCTTCAAAAATACCGCCTATGACCACCGTACCACCGTTTTCAACCAATACTTGTGTTTTTATATGCTTAGTATTAATGGCAAATCCAGCAGCGGTAGATTGGCCAACAGTATCTTTCGTAACATCAAGATCTAAAAGAACATTGCCTTCTGGTGTTATCTGCGGTGTTACTTCTAGCTTCAAATTGGCTTTTCTAAAAGCAATAGACGTGGCTCCACTGGATGAAGCTACCTGATAGGGCAATTCAGTACCTTGTTCAATAACAGCTTTGACTTGATCTGCAGTAACAACTCTTGGACTGGACACTACTTTGCCCTTGCCATCCGCCTCAAGTGCTGAAATTTCAAGATTTAAAAACCTATTGGATGCAGCACTGAAAAGCGAAACTGCAAACGCGGCGGCGTCATAGCCACCTTGCCCCACCGCCGGCAGGTTAACCATTGACCCTGCCGCAGATACTGCCCCACCCGCACCGGCGGTAGCGGCAACATCTGAAAAACTATTACCAAAAGCAACCCTATTTTCCCCCCCAATACTGTAACCAGCATCACCTCCCCGCTGACCTCGCAAATCTGATCCGCCCAAACGCACACCAAGAGATTTGCCAAATGTGTCAGACGCCTCAACAATACGGGCTTCGATTAGCACCTGTCGTACAGCAATATCCAGTTTTGAAATTAACTGCTGGACTTGTTCTAACTTGCTGGGAATATCTGTAACAAATAATTGATTAGTTCTAGTTTCTGCAATTACGCTACCACGGCTACTAAGAATCCGCGCAGCACCAGCACCTGCCCCGGTAGCGGAGAGTTGAACGGCGATTTCTGTTGCTTTTGCATAGTTAATTTGAAAAGACTGCGTGCGTAATGGCTCTAGGCCTTGCACGGCAGCTGCAGATTCAAGGTCAAGCTTTTCTTTAGATGCAATTTCGTCTTTGGGTGCGACCCACAAAACGTTACCGCTTTTCCGTATACCCAAGCCTTTAGCTTGCAAGATAATATCTAAGGCTTGGTCCCAAGGTACATCTTGTAATCGCAAGGTAACTGAACCAGCAACTGAGTCGGAGGTAACAACGTTGAAATTCGTGAAATCTGCAATAACTTGCAATAGCGATCTAACTTCAATATTTTGAAAATTCAGCGACAGCTTCTGGCCGTTGTAACCTACGCCCTGGGTGAGTTTCTTGGAATCGGTTTTGATTTCTCTCACCTCAACGACAAACTGCTCATCACTTTGGTAGGCACTGTGTTCCCATTGGCGTTTGGGTTCAATGATCATTCTCACCTTGTCACCAGATTGCACTGTGGACACTGTTTTTACAGGCGTACCAAAATCAGCGACGTCCAATTTTCTTCGCATACCTTCTGGAAGTGAGGACTTCATAAA
>JBEANP010000202.1:0-5268 GCA_041165385.1 Pseudomonadota bacterium
AATATCTACAACGGCAATATCAAAGGCTTCTATCGCCGTGACTTCTAGCGCCCGCTCGGCGCTACCAACCCAATCCACGGCATAACCCGCATCCGATAGCCCCAGCTTAATACCGCTAGCCACCATGACATCGTCCTCTACCAACAGCAATCTCATGATGATCTAGGCCCTTAGCCCCCGTGAAATGTGCCTAAGCACTATTTTTATAGCGACTAGTGCGACCGAATCATGGTGCCAAAGGCCTGATCGGTCAAAATTTCTAGTAGCAACACATGCGGCACGCGACCATCAATAATATGCACCGAATTCACACCGCTCTTGGCTGCGTCCAGCGCGCCTGCAATCTTGGGCAACATGCCACCACTGATGGTGCCGTCAGCAAACAGCTCGTCGATGCGACGCGCTGTGAGGTCGGTAAGCAACTGCCCGGCCTTGTCGAGAACGCCGCTGATGTTAGTCAACATCATCAGTTTTTCAGCCTTGAGCACGGTCGCCAGCTTGGCTGCAACCACATCGGCATTAATGTTGTAGCTCTCGTTGGCTTCGCCAAAGCCAATGGGACTGATCACGGGAATGAAAGCGTCATCTTGCAGCGCTTTGACAACGCTAGGGTCAACACTAACGATGTCGCCCACCTGGCCTACATCGTGCTCAATAGTGGGGTCTGCGTTGTCAAGCATCTTAAGCTTTTGGGCGCGTATCATTGCGCCGTCGCGTCCGGTGAGCCCCACCGCTTTGCCGCCAGCTTGGTTGATCAAGCCAACAATGTCTTGCTGCACTTCACCGCCCAGTACCCATTCCACAACTTCCATGGTCTCGGCATCAGTGACCCGCATGCCTTGAATAAATTCGCCTTTTTTCCCCAAGCGCTTAAGCGCATTCTCAATTTGCGGCCCACCGCCGTGCACCACCACTGGATTAATACCCACCAGCTTGAGCAACACCACGTCTTCGGCAAATGCTTTTTGCAAAGCGGGGTCGGTCATCGCGTTGCCGCCGTATTTGATGACCATGGTTTTGCCATGGAACTTGCGGATATAAGGCAGTGCTTGCGCCAAAATTTGCGCTTGGTCGAACGAGACAACAGGGTTAGCTGGCTTGGTGTGGCCAGTAGATTCGGTCATATTGGCAGTCGTGAAAGTTGATCAGAATCGACAAGGTCGAGGGCAACTCAGCTCTGAATGGCGAAGGCTTCTTTGGTTTGGCCCTGCGCCAACAACGCTGTTAGCCACTTGGGCGTCAAGCCACGACCAGACCAAGTTTCGCCATTCGGGCCACAGTATTTGGCAGCGACTGGCGTTACGCTCTTTTTGGGCTCTTTGGGTACTTTGACTAATGTGGACTTCGGCCGCCCGCGCCCAGGCTTGCCACCTGCCTTGGATGGCTTGCTGCTTTGCAAGTCTTTCACGGTAATACCAAAAGCCTGCATTTTGGCCAAAATATCTTGCACCGTAGCGCTGAATTCTTTAGCCCTAATTTCATTCGCTTGCTTTTGAAGTTTTTCAATTTGGTTTTGCAGATCGATCAGATTGCTCATACATCACTCCAGTTATATACATCCAACGAAAAATATTTTATTTTAGTGCACGATTCCATCGCGGTAAATTACTTTCTTGATAGTTTTAAACATGATGTACATATCAAAAAAAAATGACCGCCTTTGCAAATACTCCACGTCCAGCGCAACCTTCTGAGGAATAGGTAATTCATCCCGCCCATTCACTTGAGCCCACCCGGTTAAGCCTGGAGTTAAAGTATGTACGCCCGATTGAGTTCTGAGTTCAATCAAATCATGTTGGTTGAATAATGCTGGCCTAGGCCCTACAAAACTCATATCACCTTTGAAAATATTCCAAAGTTGCGGCAATTCGTCAAGGCTACTTTTGCGCAGGAAACTCCCTATCGGCGTTAAGTAAGTATCAGGATTGGCTAGCAAATGGGTAGCAACAGCTGGAGTACCTACCCGCATGCTACGAAATTTGGGCATTTTGAATATTTGGTTGTTACGGCCTACGCGACTGGACCAGTAAAGGACGGGGCCAGGGGAAGTTAGTTTGACCACGAGTGCCGTCGACACCAATGGCAACACCAAAATCAGCCCAAAAATAATCGCCAAGGTAACATCAAAAATGCGTTTCATTATTTTCGCCACTGCACTACTGCACGTCGCAGGCCTTCGTCCACATCAATAGGTGGTTTCCAGCCCAGCACATCAACTGTTTCCGTGATATCAACTTGAAGGTTTCCGCACAATCGCTGCAAAGCAGCTGATTTTCCAAATATCCTTGCTATAACCGACATGAGACTTATTGGTAACGGAATCAGGTACGCAGTTTTGTTCATTGCACCTGCCATGCGCAGCATTAGATCTGGCGTTGAAAGGTCTTCCCCGTCACAAACTAAAAATGTTTGATTTCCAGCTTTGGGATGATCGAGGCACGTCACAATTAAATCGACAAGATTATCCAGCGCAACCAGACTGCGCCGATTATTGATAGCACCTAAGGGGAAAGGAATACCCCGGACCACGGCATGCATCAGCGCAGCAAAGTTGCCGCGGACTCCTGGCCCATATACCAAAGGCGGACGAATGATGACAACTTCCATACCTGTTTGCGCAGCGATGACCTGCAGTCCGCGCTCCGCCTCAAGTTTAGAAATCCCGTAAGAGTCAACTGGGATAGGTTCTTTGTCAGCCCGAAACGCCCCCCCCTCCGCTGTGGACTCACCATGAACTTTCACAGAGCTGAGGAAGATAAACCGCCGCACTCCCGCTGCTGCGGCCTGAGTGGCCAGATTCAGGGTTCCGTCAACATTTACTTTTCGATAAACTAAAAGAGGATCAATTGCCACGTCTTTCATAATGTGAACGCGAGCAGCTGCATGTACGACAACATTGACTGCCTGAAGTGCTGCACCCCAGTCCTGCTTGGACCCGAGATCACCGACTGAAACTGACTGCACGCCTGCTGGCGGACTCACAGCATCATTTCTATAGGCGGCGCGCACAGCATTGCCCTGCGCAGCCAGGTGGCACAAAAGCGCCCTGCCCACAAATCCTGAAGCACCCGTAACCAGAATCATGCCTGCTCCCTGGCCGTCACATTACCGGCTGCCAAGTCAAGCAACCACCCCTCAATCCGACCTAGTAGGATCTGGCGTTCGAACTCCCTCGCATAAAGTGCCTTGCCGCGCAGCCCCATTGCCAAGCGCTCCTCCTCTTTCATGCCAGCCATCCGAAGCGCCACCTGTGCCAGACCGGCGGAATCGCCCGCCGCACAGGCTAGGCCTGCCCCGGCCTGCGACAAAAGCTCTGCTCCCTCGCCATTCAGCATCGCAATCACCGGAACCCCCGCCGCCAAATAGGATTGCAACTTGCCCGGGATGGTCATCGCAAAGATCGGATCATCCTTCAAACTGACTAAAAGGGCGTCGGCATGGCGGAAAAACGAAGGCATTCGCTCGACGGGAAAACGACCAAACAACTGAACACAATTCTCCAGTCCCCGGGCGATCACCTCCTGGTTCACCC
Organism: Pseudomonadota bacterium; assembly: GCA_041165385.1. Lineage (GTDB taxonomy): Bacteria > Pseudomonadota > Gammaproteobacteria > Burkholderiales > Burkholderiaceae_C > Allorhodoferax. The sequence goes on from JBEANP010000202.1 coordinate 3,533, forward strand.
ACTCGCCCATGCGACCATCACCCACGATCAGCCAGCGGATATGCACGTGCTCCTTGAGTGCCTGCGCCGCGGCAAGAATCGCCGAAAAATCCTGAGCTTCGCCAATATTGCCCGCGAACATGACTGAAAAACTCCCAGGCTTTGTGGGCACTTCCGGCGCCACCTCGACAACAGAACCATCGAAAACCGATTCGGCCCAACTTGGAAAATACTCGATGCGACGCGCCTGCCCTGCATAACGCCGGATCTGGGGAATAAAACTTCTGGACTGGGCGAGTATCAGATCGCATCGCCAGTAAATGAAGGACACCAATCGTCCGACAAGCCGCAGCAACCATTCCGATTTCACGACCCCCACCGCCTTGAGGGTTTCCGGCCAAAGATCCAGGACCCATAACGCCATCGGCGCACGCTTGGCGGCACGCATGACGGCGCCCGGCAAACCCACGGTGATCGGCGATGGCTCGTGAACCAGCACCACATCAAAATTTTGCCCTCGCAACTTCCACAGACCCAGCACGGATGCGCTGAGTGCAAAAGTGAGGTAATTCAAAATCAGCCGCATCCCGCCGCGGCCACGAGGCAACAACGGCACCCGTACCACGCGCGCACCTTCGAAACTGGCGTACTGCGCCGGGTCCTTCCGGTACGGATCGAACACTTTCCCATCCGGATAGTTCGGCCAGCCAGTCAGGACGGTAACGTCATGCCCCTTGCTGCGGAGCTCAGCGACCAGATCATTGATTCTGAAGCTCTCAGGCCAGAAGTATTGAGTGACAACGAGCAAACGCATGCTGCACAAACTCAGTATTTCTTCCAGATCACCCGGTTCACGTAGTCGGTGTAGCTATGAATAATACGCACCACCTTGTCCGAGACGTTGGGCATGCTGTAGTCCGCAACCTGCCGCAATGCACGGGTATCGCCCCGCGGCTGCTCAGCCAGGATGGCCAACGCCTGGCGAACGCGCTCAACCTCAAGTCCGACCATCATCACAATCGCCTCTTCCATACCCTCCGGACGCTCGTGTGCCTCGCGCAGGTTGAGCGCCGGAAAGTTCAGGATCGAAGATTCCTCGTTAATGGTGCCACTGTCGGACAGCACGGCGCGCGCAGACAGCTGCAGACGCACGTAGTCGTGAAAACCCAGCGGCTTGAGCAGGCGCACCTGAGGATGAAAACGCTCGTCCATCGCATCGATTCGTTTTTGCGTACGCGGATGGGTGGACACGATCACCGGCAGATCATGGTCCCCGGCGACGGCATTGAGTACTTCCACCAATTTAGCGAAAGACTGTGGCGAATCAATATTCTCTTCGCGGTGAGCACTCACGACGAAGTAACGCCCTGCCTGCAAGCCCAGGCGCTGCAACACATCGGAAGCGTCGATTTGTTGCCGGTAGTGTGCCAGCACCTCGCACATCGGACTACCGGTCTTGATCACCAAGTCGGGCGGCAACCCCTCGCGCAGCAGATAGTCCCGCGCGATCGTGCTGTAGGTGAGATTGACGTCGGCCGTGTGGTCGACGATGCGCCGATTGGTCTCCTCCGGTACCCGCTGGTCAAAGCAGCGGTTGCCCGCCTCCATGTGAAAAATTGGGATTTTGCGACGCTTGGCCGGAATGACGGCCAGGCAACTGTTGGTGTCCCCCAGCACCAGCATAGCTTCGGGCTGCACGTCGGCCAGCACCTGGTCCACGGCAATGATCAGGTTGCCAATGGTGTGCGCCGCGCCGC
>JBEANP010000203.1:0-5255 GCA_041165385.1 Pseudomonadota bacterium
CGCCTTGAACGTCTGGCCCGACATGGCTGCGATCACCTTGTCGGTATCCGTGGACTTGGCTTTTTCAACCGCTTGTTTCCACATGTTGATACCGATGTAAGTCGCTTCCATCGGGTCATTGGTCAGAGGCTTGTCTTTGTGACCGGCAATGCCCTTTGCTTTGGCATAGTCAGACCACTTCTTGATGAACTCAGTGTTGGTGGGGTTCTTGATGGACATGAAATAGTTCCATGCCGCAAGGTGGCCTACCAGCGGCTTGGTGTCCACACCGCGCAACTCTTCCTCACCCACGGAGAAAGCAACCACGGGAACATCTTTGGCCTTCAGGCCAGCGTTACCCAGCTCTTTGTAGAACGGCACATTGGAGTCACCATTGATGGTGGACACCACGGCGGTTTTGCCACCAGCGGCAAACTTCTTCACATCAGCCACGATGGTTTGGTAATCGCTGTGGCCAAACGGGGTGTACTTTTCGTCGATGTCTTTGTCAGCCACGCCTTTGCTTTTCAGGTAAGCGCGCAAGATTTTGTTGGTAGTGCGTGGGTACACATAGTCGGTGCCCAGCAGCACCCAACGCTTGGCGCCGCCGCCTTCTTTGCTCATCAAATAGTCCACCGCGGGGATGGCTTGCTGGTTAGGCGCCGCACCGGTGTAAAACACATTTTTGGACAGCTCTTCGCCCTCGTATTGCACAGGGTAGAACAGCAGGCCGTTCAACTCTTCAACCACTGGCAACACGGATTTGCGGGACACAGAGGTCCAGCAACCGAAGATGACCGACACCTTGTCTTGCGTCAGCAGCTGCTTGGTTTTTTCGGCAAACAGGGGCCAGTTGGATGCAGGGTCCACGACCACAGGCTCGAGCTTCTTGCCGAGCACACCGCCCTTGGCGTTGATTTCATCAATCGCCATCAACACAGTGTCTTTCAATACAGTCTCGGAAATGGCCATGGTGCCCGACAGGCTGTGCAAAATGCCGACCTTGATAGTGTCAGCAGCAAAGGCTGGCACTGCAGACAAGGTAGTCAAGGCGACGGCAGCGGTAAGTGCTTTCAGGGTAAATCGGCGAGAGGTTGCGCGTTGCATAGAAGCTTCTCCAACAAAGAGGTGAGTGGGCAAAAATTTGCTGCAACCACCACTTGAAGAGATACGTTGCAGACACCCAAATAGTAGGGATTCGCTGCAACATTAGAAATACGCCGAGTGGCGTATGCCGCCGGGTTTAAAGCGACTGTTTTACGGCATCACGCGGTTACGGCCACGTGCTTTAGCCAAATACAGCCCCTTGTCAGCTGCAGTGTAGAGGCTGTCGAAATTACGCTTCTCGAGGGCGGTGGTGCCTGACACACCAATACTCGTAGTCACAGGCAGTGTGGATGACTCCCACACCGTGGGCGAGGCTTCAATGCGCTGGCGCAATTTCTCTGCTAGTTTGCGGGCTGCCTCTAGCGAGGTCGAGGGCAACAGCACAATGAATTCCTCACCTCCCAAGCGGCCCACCATATCGGTGCTTCGCACCGTGCTGCTGGCAATATTCGCAACATTGCGCAGCACCGCATCGCCAGCAGGATGTCCCCAGCTGTCATTTATACGTTTGAAATTATCTAAATCCAATAACAACAACGCAGTGTGGCTGCCTTGCCTTTGCGCGCGGTCTAGCTCTAGACGGGTTAAATCTACGAATGTATTGCGGTTAAAGAGTCCTGTGAGACCGTCAATCCGAGTCAAACGCTCTAACTCGTGCTGCTTGTCTTGCAGCTCGAAATGGGCTTTTTCAAGCTCTGCTTGCTGCAAAGCCAATTTGCAAAAATTGCGCCATAGCATGACCGACAACGTCAGCCCCATGACGCAGGCAGCAAAACCATTGAGTCGATTCGACAAGAGCACTTGGGCATTGTCTTGCGTTAAACCAATTGCATAAAAGAAACAAAAATATGCACCTACATACATCAACACCGCGAACCTTGGCCGCGTATAAAACGCGATGCTGATAATCAAGCAGCTCAGCAGAAACGGGGCAATGCTTGGTGTAATCCACTGGTCCGCTGCAACTACAAATACTGAAAATGCGATGCCGAGGCAAGCAAGCACAATCGATAAAACGTGCGCCCAAGCAGAATGCTTTGAGCGCGGCAATCGGCGCGCTATGACTGCAAACACGCCCATGCTAAAACCCATGGCGCAATGCAAAATCAACAAAGACCACGTCCATTTACCAGCCACCTCATCCAAGGTTCTGAACGCAATTTGCCACCCAAACGCTAACGCGTGCAACGCATTAAGTAGGGCAACGACAGGAGCAATCCAGATTATCCGGTTGAGGTTGATTGCAGCAACTGCCCGAGCAACGCTTGCGTCATCGGCTTTCCATTGAGCTAAAAAGGAGCGTAATTCAGGGACTTGTAGATTCATGGGCACAGACAGTGTGGACCCTATTGTCTCAGGAATGAAAAAAGATCGGCTATCTCAATAAGGTTTGAAATTAGCGCTCAAAGTCGCAGAGACTAGCCATTGAATTGGGGCTGCAACTGCTTTATTCGCCCCATAGCCATGCCTGCTGCTGCGGTTCGGGTCTCTACTCCAAGTTTGATGAACACCCGCTCAAGGTGCTTTTTCACCGTCATGGGACTGCTGCCCAATATTTCGCCTATGTCTTTGTTGGTCTTACCTTTGACCACCCAATACAGCACTTCGGCTTCTTTGGCAGTTAACTTAAAGCTCAGGCTCATAGCCTCGATCACCGCAGTATCTGACACCTCGCGCATCACGATGAGCCAGTCGCCATCGGCATCCACATCGCCAATTTGCTGATGCAACCGAAACGTAAGCCGGGTAGCGCCACGTTCCAACGTCAATTTAGGAGGCTCAGCCGGGTTATGGATTAGCTTCAAACAGCTTCGCATCCAATCAACCACCACCGCTGGCGTCTCTGGCGCGCGCGTGCCGCAATAACGTTCCAGTAGATCACGCGCCAATGGCGTTTGCCACATGAGGCTGCCATCGGCCACGCGCACCGCAATAGTTGCGTAGCCAAAGGCATCAAGTGCGTTGCGGGTTTGCCGCTTTTCACGGGCACCCTGTAAGTGCACACCCATCCGGGCCAGCACTTCTTTGGGCTTGATGGGCTTGGTGACGTAGTCCACACCACCCGATTCAAGGGCCGCCACCAGGTACTCTGACTCAGTCAGCCCGGTCATAAAAATAATGGGGATATGCGTCGTTTGGGGCGTAGCTTTCAGTCGCCGCGCCACTTCAAAACCGTCCATGCCAGGCATCATGGCGTCCAACAAAATGATATCGGGTAAAGCCTGTGCCGCGCGCTGCAGAGCTGAATGGCCAGAGGTAGCAATCAGCACGGTGTAGCCCGACTCGTCCAGCGCGTCGTGCAGTACCGACAAGTTGTCGGGCACATCGTCCACGATCAGCACCACATCGCTGTTAGCACGATCCAGCGCGGCGGTAGTGTCAAATGGTTTGGGGGTCATCGAGCAGGTTTTTTAGGGAGGTCAGCATGGCTTCAAACTGGTACTGTCGTGCCAACGTCAGCATGACGTGGGTAAAGGGGGCGCTTTCAGGGTGGTCCAGTGCCAGGGCATCGAGGTTGTTCACAATGCCCCGATAAAAACCTAAGCGCACCAGCTCTTGCAGCGCCACTAAAGCGTCACGGGGCGGGTGCACAGGTGATGACTGGCAGGCTGCGACCAGCGCAGATTTGGCAACAGCACGCTCATCCACCCACTGCAAACCCAACTTACGCTCCAACCAATCGATCAATTCAGAATGGCGTACCGGTTTTACAAAAAAATCATCGCCGCAGATGCCCAGCGTGTTTTCAAGTCCACGGTCAAATGCGTTGGCAGAGACGATGGCCACAGCGGGTGGTATGCCACCCAAGGCCTGCATGCGACGCAGTGTTTCCCAACCGTCAATGCCCGGCATGGCGAGATCCAGGAAAACCACATCGGGCCGCACTCCAGCCACAAGCAAGTCCAGCGCGTCGTGCCCACTGGCAGCGGTGCGCATCTCAAACTGCATAGGCTCCAACAAACTGACCAACAATTCGCGGTCTGCCTCCTCGTTGTCCACCACCAAAATCTTGCGCCTCGCACCTGCGTAGTTCCTGCGCTGCACCGGGTGGCTACCCTTGAAGACGCCAGGTGCCACGCCCACTAAGCTGTGGATTTGCGGCAAAAACAAACGCACTCCAAATACCGAACCTTGGCCCGGCACACTGCTGGTAATCAGTTCGCCGCCCATCAAATCGGTCAGCATTTTGGCAATGGTGAGCCCCAAGCCCGAGCCAGTGCTGCCCGTGCCCACAGCGGCGGTGCTGCCCCGGGTAAAGGGCTCAAAAATGCGGCCTAACTCGTCGGCAGACATGCCAGGGCCAGTGTCATGCACTTCCAGATTTGCCATTTCCCGCGCATAGCGCAAACGCAAAGTCACGCCGCCAGTTTGGGTGAACTTGATGGCGTTACCCAGTAGGTTAAAAATAACTTGCCGCACCCGCTTTTCATCGGCGCGGACCCATTCGGGCAAGGTTCCTTGTACCTCGTAATGAAACGCCAGGCCCTTGTCCGCAGCCTGCAGTTCAAACATGCTGGCCCACTCGGCCATGCCACTGGCGAACTCCATGGGCTTTAACTGCAGCGTGAGCTTGCCGCTCTCTATCTGCGCCATATCCAGGGTGCCTTCAATCAGCGAGAGCAAATGCTCGCCGCCCCGTTTAATCACGCTCACCGCCTGCTTGCGATGCGGGGGAATGGCAGCGTCTTCGCCCATCAATTGGGCATAGCCCAAAATGCTGTTGAGCGGCGTGCGCAGTTCGTGACTGATTGCGCTGATATAGCGGCTCTTGGCTTGATTGGCACGGTCGGCCTGTTTGCGAGCTTCTTGCAGGGCTTGGTCGGTTTGACGGTGCAGGTCTATCTCGCGCAGCAACACCTGGGTTTGCTCATGCAACAAGTGGGTTTGCCGGTTGGACTCTTCTTGCGCCACTTGCCGACTTTTGTGCGCCAACACCAGCCACCACGCCACGATGCCAGACAGCACCAGCAGCGCCGCAAACGCCTTGCTAAAGCCCGAGCGCAGCGCTAGGCCCAAAGCGCGTTGTTCTTTGGCCATATCGGCCAACACAGACAACTCTTGCCGGTACACCATGGCAAACACGGTGATCAACAAAGGCACGATCACCAGCATCAGCAAAATGAAGTGTCCCACCCCGGTGTCTAAAAACGGCCAGACCCTCCGGGGCA
>JBEANP010000204.1:0-5202 GCA_041165385.1 Pseudomonadota bacterium
GAAATGAGGGCATTCCATCAAAATGCAACCGCAAAACGATATGCGCTTCAATGAAAAACTAAACCATTCATTTTAGCGTCGCGCGATGGTCCTTCTTGACGCTGGTGTACCGACACAAAAACACCCAGAAAAACCTAATTTCTAATGGCCCCTTGAGCGACGGCGACTGAATGGCCAGCATTGAGAAACTTTTGAGGATCCTGTGGGACACCTTGAACCAGCACTTCAAAATGAAGGTGGGGTCCTGTTGAGCGGCCAGTCGTACCCACATCAGCAATTCGTTGCCCACGCTTAATGAGATCGCCCTTTTTTGCATGAACCCTCGAAGCATGTGCATACCGCGTAATCAAATCATTGCCGTGGTCTATCTCCAACATGCTCCCGTATTGCGGATGAAATTCCTGGGTAACCACCACCCCGCCTGCTGCGGAGTAAATTGGCGTACCGGGCTCAGCAGGAAAATCTAAGCCGGTGTGCAATGCAGAGGTACCAGAAATGGGATCAATTCGCCATCCAAAGACAGACCCCAAACTGGCACTTTCCATCGGCGATTGGGTGGGAACCATCATTTTCTTTATTTTTTGTTCAAACAATCGTGATTCAATCACCGTCATCATGTCAGTGCGCTGATTGGTTATCTGCTCAAGACTATCTAGGGTGCTTTGTAGTTCTTCAAATGACAGATTGCGACCAACTACCAATACACCACCCTGTCCTGGTTTTGTTTTAATCTCTGAAGGGGTTACTCCTGCAAGGCCGGATACGCGCTCGCCCAATGACTCTAATTGCAATATTTTTGCCTGCATCTCTCCCAACTTCTTTGCCAGCACTTCAATGTTTTCACGCATATAGCGATCCCGTTGTGCGGACTCATCTTTGGTTACCAAACGAACTAAAGTACTGATAACGGGCCAGCCCTCCCTTGCCCCTTTCAAAAATACCAAGTGGTACATGCCAAATGACAGAAGCATTAACACCACAGACATACCTACCACTGCCACTGCTAGCTTGGTTCCACTTAAGTGCACTGCATGTGTTTTTGCAAGCCATGCATCCGTGATAATTAACTGCATTGATAAACCTTTAGACTTTGGGACGTGATGCGCAAACCTAGCTCAGTCACCGTACTTCAAGCAACCCAATACTCTCCAACGCTAGCCAGGTTGGCGGACTTGGCTAGTGATTCTTCTGCACGTCTGAAATCAATTCAACCACTCATCCCAGCAAGTTTGAGGCCCGCCATACAGGCCGGACCAATTGATGGAAATACTTGGTGTTTGATACTAGATAACGCAGCTATAGCTGCAAAATTACGTCAACTCTTACCCGCTTTACAAGCGCATTTGCGTGCAAAAGGGTGGGAGATTAACTCAATTCGCTTGAAGGTACAAATGTCGCGCGACACGCTCTAATTTTTTTAGGGTGAAGCGGAAAGAGATGGTGCCGATTATCGGATTCGAACTGATGACCTACCGCTTACAAGGCGGTTGCTCTACCAACTGAGCTAAATCGGCACAGTGTGATTCTAACCTAGGAATGAACTCACTTTACGCGGGTAAGCGAAGGTCTTGCGTTTCCAGTCGCCTTCGGTGGTGGTGGCACAGGCTCATCCGACTCGCTTGTCACACTGGTAAGAGTTATTGTCTTGATCGATCCAAGTGCAACCCCATCCTGAACAATAGCGGTGGAAGCGAGCATAGGAAAAGCCATGCCCTGACCATTTTCACGTGCATAAATAGCTATGACATGGTCTACGGGAACAAAAATGTCACGAGCGACCCCACCAAACCGACCTTTAAATTCGATGAATTCATTACCTAACTGCAAGGAACTCGTCGCATCAAAGCTGATGTTGAGAACGATCTCTCCGTCCTTCACGTATTCATTAGGCACACGCACAGCGTCATCGACTAAGACCGCAATAAATGGCGTAAACCCGTTGTCCGTACACCACTCGTACAAAGCACGAATAAGGTACGGGCGGGTAGAACTGGACTCTGAAGCGTCAATCATAAGTTGTCGATTTCAACTACTTACGCATCACTTTTTCTGAAGGTGTCAATGCTTCAATGTAAGCAGGGCGAGAAAAAATACGCTCAGCGTACTTCAACAAAGGCGCTGCATTTTTACTCAAATCAATGCCGTAGTAGTCCAAGCGCCACAGCAATGGAGCGATAGCCACGTCCAGCATGGAGAAACTGTCGCCCAACATAAACTTGTTTTTCAAGAATACGGGGGCCAACTGAGTCAGGCGGTCACGAATGTGCGCCCGGGCTTTTTCAAGTGCTTTTTCGTTGCCTTTAGAAGTACGTGCTTCCAAAGTAGTGACGTGCACAAACAATTCTTTTTCGAAGTTGAGCAAGAACAAACGCACGCGTGCGCGATCTACGGGGTCGCCGGGCATCAACTGAGGATGAGGAAAACGTTCGTCAATGTATTCATTGATGATGTTAGATTCATACAAAATGAGATCGCGCTCAACCAAAATAGGCACTTGCCCATAGGGATTCATCACGCTGATGTCTTCAGGCTTGTTATATAAATCAACATCGCGAATTTCGAAGTCCATGCCTTTCTCAAACAGCACAAAGCGGCAGCGGTGAGAGAAAGGGCAAGTTGTTCCTGAATACAGCACCATCATGGCGATCGACTCCTAAAAATTAAAAAGAGTGGGTTGCTGCAGCGAACCCACTCTGAGACAACCAAGTGCCATGGACTAGCACTTAGTAGCGGTTGACCGAACTACTTAATGTCTTTCCAGTATGCAACATTCAGTCGCCAAGCAAACAGAGTCATCACACACAGGAACAACAACACCCATACCCCAACTCGCACACGGGTGTTTTGCTCAGGTTCGGCCATCCACTGCAAGTAATTTACCAAATCACCGATAGACTGATCGTATTGTGCAGGTGTCATGGTACCGGGTGTCAACTGCTCCCAGCCTTTGAGCACTTGCACTTCATGGCCGTGCTCTGTCGTGGTTTCGTATACGGGAATGCGCTTACCTTGCAGCTCCCAAAGTGCGTGGGGCATACCAACGTTAGGAAACGCCAAGTTATTCCATCCAGTAGCCTTGGTGTCGTCAGGGTAATACGTACGCAAATAGGTATATAGGTAGTCAGCACCGGTACCCTGACCCTGTGCAGAGCGAGAACGTGCAATCACGGTCAGATCAGGCGGATTGGCACCAAACCAATCTTTTGCTTGACGAGGGTCAATGGCCGACTTCATGGTTTCACCCACTTTTTCTGTGGTGAACAACAAATTGTCTTTAATCTGCTGATCGGTCAAACCGATATCGCGAAGGCGATTGAAGCGCATGAACGCAGCAGAGTGGCAGTTTAAGCAATAGTTAACAAATAGCTTGGCGCCATTTTGCAGAGCAGCCAAGTCATTTGTTTTGTTGGGCGCTTTATCCCATGCAATACCACCGGTATTTGCATGCGCTCCCACCATTAAGCCAAGGGCTGCCAACAGCGTGCAGAGTACTTTTTTCATTATTAATATCTCCTGCTTAGTGGGCAACAAAGTTGACGCGGGCTGGCACCTGCTTGGGTTCACCGAGACGGCTCCACCAAGGCATCAATAAGAAGAAGCCGAAATAAAACAGGGTTCCAACTTGGGAAACGCGCTCACCGATAGCGGATGGAGGCTGTGTACCCAAGTAGGCCAAAATCACGAAATTGATCACGAAAATAGCGTACAGATATTTGTGCCAATCGGGACGGTAACGAATCGACTTGACGGGACTGTTGTCCAACCAAGGCAAGAAGAACAAGATAACCACTGCACCGCCCATAGCGACTACGCCCCAAAACTTAGCGTCAATAGACAACATCATGGCGGTAACAACCACAGCGCCGCCAACGATGATGCCTTTAAAGATCGTAGGCATTTTGAACTTAACCGCACTAAATACCGCCGCACCCAATACGCAGGCAATCAGCGCGTACATCATTTCGCTGGTGATCGCACGCAGCATAGAGTAAAACGGCGTGAAGTACCAAACTGGAGCAATGTGCAAAGGTGTTTTCAATGGATCTGCAGGGATGAAATTGTTGTACTCCAGGAAGTAACCACCGAATTCAGGTGCAAAGAAAATGATTGCTGTGAACACCATCAAGAACATGCTCACCGCAAAGATGTCGTGCACGGTGTAATAGGGATGGAAGGGGATGCCGTCTAGTGGATGACCATTGGCATCCTTAGGTGCATTAGGGCCCTTGATTTCCACGCCGTCGGGGTTGTTAGAACCCACTTCGTGCAACGCAATGATGTGCGCAGCGACTAGACCCAAGAGGACCAATGGCACAGCGATCACATGGAAGCTGAAGAAGCGGTTCAACGTAGCGTCACCTACCACGTAGTCGCCGCGGATCAGCAACGCCAAATCAGGGCCTACGAATGGAATCGCAGCAAACAAATTCACAATCACTTGCGCGCCCCAGTAGCTCATCTGGCCCCAAGGGAGCAAATAACCCATGAAGGCTTCAGCCATCAGCGCCAAGAAAATGCCACAACCAAAAACCCAAATCAACTCGCGTGGCTTACGGTAGCTGCCGTAGATCAAACCACGGAACATATGCAGGTAAACCACCACAAAAAACGCCGATGCGCCCGTGGAGTGCATGTAGCGAATCAGCCAACCCCATGGCACGTCGCGCATGATGTATTCCACGGAACCAAACGCTAAAGCAGCATCTGGCTTGTAGTGCATAACCAAGAAAATACCAGTGACAATTTGAATCACTAGCACCAACATAGCCAACGAGCCAAAGATGTACCAAAAGTTAAAGTTTTTGGGGGCGTAGTACTCACCCATATGCTCGTTGTAGAGCTTGCTCAAGGGGAAGCGATTATCAACCCAGTTCAGCAGTTTCGCTGCTGCAGGTGCGTTGGGGGAAATTTCTTTCATTTCAGCCATATGGTGCTCCGTGCGCTTCTAGATTAGGCTTTTTTGTCTTCGCCGATAAGCAACTTGCTATCGGAAAGAAATACGTGTGGAGGAATTTCCAGGTTGTCTGGAGCGGGCTTGTTCTTGTAGACACGGCCAGCCATATCGAAAGTGGAGCCGTGGCATGGACACAAAAAACCACCCTGCCAATCATCAGGCAAGGACGGCTGCGCACCCATCTGGAACTTGTCTGATGGGGAACAACCCAAATGGGTGCAAATACCAACAGCCACAAATATTTCAGG
>JBEANP010000205.1:0-5166 GCA_041165385.1 Pseudomonadota bacterium
CGACTTTGGTGCCTTGTCCTGGTCGAGTTCAAGGGTAACAACACCGTAACCGGTGATGTGCAGTTCTACTTGTGGGTTGCTCATGGTTTATTTCACTAAAGTTGCTGAGGTAATGACGACGGCGGTTTGAGGCACATCGCCGGGAAATGGGCCGCCTGCCCCGGTGGGCGTAGTGCGAATTTTTTGGACAACATCCATACCGTTGATCACTTTGCCAAACACTGTGTAGCCAAAAAGTTGTGGTGCATTGATCAATCGTTCTCGCGGAGTGTCTTTATACACTTGGCCTTGGTATTCAAACTTGGGCACTGGATCCCCTGGTGGTATGGGGGTTGGATCTAAAAACGCATTGTCCTGTACGTTGATAAAAAATTGCGCTGTAGCTGATTGCGGGTCATTTGTACGCGCCATAGCCAGTGTGCCAATGACATTCTTGGGGCCGCCGCGCAGCAGGGCTTCCCTGCCTTCATGTGTTATCGGGGCTCTCGTTTTTTTCTCTACGAACTTGGTGTCAAAACCGCCGCCTTGGATCATGAAATTAGAAATAACGCGGTGAAAGACCGTGCCGTCATAGTGTTTTTCTTTGACGTATTGCACAAAATTATCTACCGTTTTGGGCGCTTTCTCAGGATAAAGCTCCACAGTGAATTCGCCTTGTGTCGTCGAAAACTTGACCTGTGGCGATGTTTGCGCCTGTGCATTAAGGCCGGTGAGTAGCGTTGCACACGCTACAAGAATTACCCATACCTTCCATTGGGTGATCATTAAATGACTCCTTCAAAAAATATTTTCCATTGATCGCCCTGACGCGTCCAATATTGCCGCTTTGTGACACCTGCTTTGGAGCCATCTGCAACTTCACCGAAGGTCACAACCATGGTGTCAGAGGAATCAGTCCAGCGTAAATAGGATACATCTTTCAGCTGAATGTTTCGGCCCTGTGCCTTCATGATTTCGGCTTTTAAAGCAGGTGTCCACTGTTCAATGCCTTTGCCAAAACTATTAAAGTCTGCGGTGTAAAAGGAAAGCACACGGTCGAAGTTACCCGTACTTTTGAAGTCGCGCCAGGCAAACAACGCATCTTCAAATGGCTTGCTTTCGGAAAGCAAACTTTGCGGAGCAACCCACTTTAGTTCTGACGCAATGACTACTGGTGTTGTGCGGACTTCAACCGTTCGAATGATGCGTGTTAAATCTGGATTGGTTAAGACAATACAACCGTCAGAGGCTTGGGGCGCACGCGAAAACTGGTCGTGCGGTGTGCCGTGTAACCAAATACCTCCGCCGGTCTTTCCACGCTTGGTATCCAAGATATTGGGGTAATTAATAGGCAGCGCACCTGAACCATATAAGTCTTTTAGTGACTTGGGATTCAAGTTGCTGGTGATGTAGTAAACACCCAACGGTGTGCGTTGATCGCCTTCGACCGACTTAACAGTGCCAGCCTTGCCCACTGAAATGTAATAGTCAGACACCAACTTGAGTCCTGCAGTGGTGTTTTCAAATAAATATAAACGTGACCGGGATGCATCAATGGCAATTGCATGCTTGTTGCGTGTGGACAGGGACAGAAATTGCGAAGGAATAGTTCCAGGAGCAGGACGTTCGCGAATCGCCTTAATCCTTTGCAACGATTCGTTTCGAAGCTCGGCGAGCTTTGTATTTGCATTTGGATTGCGGACCGTGTCAGTTGGAACGTTTCCCAAAGCCCGTATCGTGCGAGTCCGTGCGTTGAGCAGGTCACCATAAACCAAGTGAGCTAATTGAAAATTGGGAACATCTTCAGTTAATTTGGCAGCCTTAGACAACGCTTCGCGAGAGCGTCCGCTGCCCATAAGGTTGTAAATCTCAATCAACCGCGCCTCGGCCGTGCCGCCCTTGTCTTTGGCGGCAACTGGCTCATTCTGCGGGGGCGGTACCCGTTCGTGGCGCTGCGTCTTTGAATGCACCACACCGAATACAGACATCAACAATAGAAAAACAGCGAAATAAAACTTTCGATCAAAAACCAGCATAACCAATGGACATCAATTACCCGTGGACTCTTTGATAATTTGCCAGCGATCCCCGTTTTTTACTAACTCGAGCGTTTTGCGGCTCGACACGGCAAGTTCGCCTGACTTGTAGTCTTGGCGAAATTTGGCTGTTGCTGTGTGGCCATTAACGACGACATTCAAGTTCTCTAAGCTAACGCTGATTTTGGATTTGCCCACAATGCGTTGCTTGCGTTCATGCTCCCAAGTGCTACGCGATTGGGTTCCTGGCGGGTTGAACTCTTTGCCATAACTTGCCAAATAACCCTTTACGTCTTTGGATGACCAAGCGCCAGCCCAATTGCGCACTGCAGCTTCGGCATCTTTTGCGTCATTGCCCGCCATAGGCAGCGTAGTGGGTGTCGCTGTGGGTGTGGGCGCTGCGGGTATCGGCGTCGCTGCTGTCACAGGTGCAGACGCTGATGATGGCATAGGCACTGGTGTAGGTGTCACTGGGCTCGGGCGCACTCCTTTGGTACCCGTTGCAGTGAATAGTTCGCGTATCAATGCAAGCTTGGGCGGTACAGCGGTGTTGCCCGTGTCAAGTTGCAGTGCTTTGTTGTAAGCCTGACTGGCTAGTTTGGCGTAAACATCCCCCAAATTTTCGTGCGCAGTTGCGTAGCTGGGATTAGTGCGAATAGCCATTTCCAAAGCCGTGCGTGCTTTGTCAAATTGACTTTGCCCCGCATACAAAACCGCTAGGTTGTTATAGGGTTCAGGCAGTTCTGGATAGTCTTCCGTGAGCTTGGTAAATGTAGTGACGGCTTCGGATGTTTTGCCACTGTCACGCTGGATTACGCCTTTCAAGAAACGCATTTGCGGATCTTTGGGTTTGGACGCCAAGTAGGTGTCTGCTTTGGTTAGCGCATCTTGCAGTTTTCCAGTGCGAACCAATTGCGAAACATCGGCGTATTCATCAGCATGGGCTTGCGAAAAAAGCAAGGCAGCCGCTACGGCAATAACTCGCAGCGGTATGAGAATCGGTGTGCGGACTTGCTGCATAGCGCCTTTGTGATCTAGATCTGAAATACCCTGGGGGAGGGCCTTATACTGGCGCGAATTGTATCTGAGGGGGAGACTTTTTACCTCGACCAAAGAACAAGCCAGTTCGTCCGTTGGAGTGCTCTTCGGGGACTGGTGCGATGGAATGCACCACTGTTCGTTTTGAAATACCCATGAGTTTGCGCATATACAACACGCTGTCGCGTGCGTTAGAAGATTTTTCGCCTATTGAGCCAAGTCACGTGCGCATGTACGTGTGCGGTATGACCATTTACGACCTTTGCCACATTGGTCATGCGCGCATGATGATGGCGTTTGATGTGGTTCAGCGCTGGCTTAAGAGCAGCGGATATCGAGTCACCTATGTGCGCAATATTACCGACATCGACGACAAAATTATCAAGCGCGCAGTGGAGCGCGGCATCACCATTCGTGCGCTTACTGATGAAATGATTACGGCTATGCACGTCGATATCAGCTTGCTTGGGATAGAACCGCCTACGATTGAGCCGCGGGCTACGGAATACGTCCCCCATATGCTCAGTTTGATTGGGCAGTTGGAGGCCAAAGGCTTGGCATATCAGTCATCCTCAGGCGACGTGAACTTTGCAGTACGTAAGTTTCCTGGCTATGGAAAGTTGTCTGGTAAGTCCTTGGACGAGCTGCGCGCAGGTGAGCGAGTGGCCGTGCTCGATGGCAAAGACGACCCGCTAGACTTTGTGCTTTGGAAAGCGGCAAAAGAAACCGAGCCGGACGATGCTAAGTGGAACGCGCAAGCTTTGGGTTATCCCTATAAAACAGGGCGCCCAGGTTGGCATATTGAATGCTCCGCCATGAGCTGCCGAACACTGGGTGAAACATTTGACATCCATGGTGGCGGTGCAGATTTGCAGTTCCCACACCACGAAAACGAGATCGCCCAGAGTGAGGGCGCCAGCTGCAAGCCTTTGGCAAAATTTTGGGTGCACAACGGTTTTGTGCGTGTAGACAATGAAAAAATGTCCAAGAGCTTGGGTAATTTTTTCACCATCCGCGAAGTGTTGGCCAAGTTCGATCCCGAAACAGTTCGTTTCTTCCTATTGCGCACGCACTACCGCACCGCCCTGAACTACAGCGATGTGCATTTGGACGATGCCCGCACCGGGTTGAAGCGCATGTACACAGCCTTGCATTTGGTGCCACCAGCGGACGTGGTCGTCGACTGGGCTAATCCGTTTGCGACCCGCTTCAAGACTGCTATGGACGAAGACTTCGGCACACCAGAGGCTGTGGCTGTCTTGTTCGAACTGGCGACCGAGGTAAATCGTGCTAAGTCCCCCGAAGTCGCTGGATTGTTAAAAGCCTTAGCAGCATGCCTTGGTCTGTTGCAAGGTGAGCCCAAGGCATTTTTACAAACTGGCGCTACGGTGGATGCAGTTGCAATTGCAGAGCGTATCAATCAGCGTGCGGCAGCCAAAGCGGCGAAGGACTTTGCTTTGGCAGACAATATTCGCAAGGATTTGCTTGCCATGGGTATTGTTTTGAAGGACTCCGCTGCAGGCACCACCTGGGAGGTAGTCTCGTAGTGGCAAGCTCTCTTAAGACTCCTTCAGCACCGTTACCCCCCGATTTTTGGGATGAGGCATGTAGGCATTTGGTAGAAAAAGATCGGGTAATGAAGCGCCTGATTCCTCAGTTTGCAGGCACCTGTTTGCAGACCCGTGGTGATGCATTTGCCACACTGGCGCGCAGTATTGTGGGCCAACAAATATCCGTCAAAGCAGCGCAAACCGTGTGGGATCGCTTTGCGCTTTTGCCTAAGAAAATCACGTCTACCAACGTGCTCAAGCTTAAAGTCGATGACATGCGTGCCGCAGGTTTAAGCGCCCGCAAAGTCGAATATCTGGTTGATTTGGCGCTGCATTTTGATAATGGTGCATTGCACATCAAAACATGGGAAACCATGGCGGATGAGGACATCATTACGGAGCTTGTGGCCATCAGGGGCATTGGGCGATGGACTGCGGAAATGTTCCTTATCTTTCATCTCATGCGTCCCAATGTCTTGCCGTTGGACGACGTTGGCCTGATCAATGGCATAAGCAAAAATTATTTCTCCGGCGAGGTCGTCAGCCGAAGTGATGCACGTGAA
>JBEANP010000206.1:0-5164 GCA_041165385.1 Pseudomonadota bacterium
TGCAGGCAGGGCATTTCATCCCGGAGGAGTTGCCTGCGGACACCGCCAACACCTTGAAAGAATTCTTTGCCCCCCACTGATCAGCAACTACTGCCATCATTGCGCTCGAATGGCTTGGCGATTGTCATTGGCAGCAGCGGTGGCATTGGTGCTGCATTGGTTCAGGCGCTGCAGCACAGTAGTCGATTTGCCGAGGTCATGGCGTTGTCGCGCAGCAGCACGCCTGCACTGGATTTGGCGCAGGAATCCAGCATGGGGCATTGGGCGCAGCAGGCGCAGTCCACCCAACTGCCTCTGCGCTTGGTGGTGGATGCAACCGGCTTTTTGCACGGCAATGGCATGCAGCCAGAAAAGTCGTGGCAGCACATGAACGCGGAGCAAATGGCCCATGCATTTGCCATCAACGCGATTGGCCCTGCATTGCTAATGAAGCATTTTTTGCCGTTGTTGGCGCGAGACGGCAAGGCCGTTTTTGCCACGCTGTCCGCCAAAGTGGGCAGCATTGGCGACAACCAGTTGGGCGGCTGGTACAGCTACCGCGCCAGCAAGGCCGCGCTCAATCAGCTAGTGCACACCGCCGCCATCGAGCTACGCCGCAAACACCCTCAGGCGCTGTGCGTTGCGCTGCACCCAGGCACCGTCGACACAGAATTGTCAGTGCCATTTGCCAAGACCGGTTTGAACGTGGTGAACCCACCCGCAGCTGCCCAAAGGCTGCTGCGAGTTATTGACGGACTGGTTTTCTCCCAATCAGGAGGATTTTTCAACCACGATGGCCAACCACTACCGTGGTAATGAAGCGAATTTTTTCAATCCAAGGTGACACCCGCATCTTTGACAACCTTGCCCAAACGCACCGTGTCACGCTTGATCAAGTCGCCAAACTGAGCCGCGGTTCCACCCACCACGGGCGTGCCCAAGGCTTCCCACTTTTTATGAAATTCGGCGTCTTTGAAGATGGCATTGAACGTGCTGTTGAGCTTGTCGATGATGGGCGCCGGGGTTCCCGCACGCACAGCAATGCCATGCCAGCCGGTAAATTCATACCCCGCAACACCGGCCTCCGCCATGGTCGGCACGTTAGGTAGCAAGGGGCTGCGTTTAGCAGAGGTCACGGCCAAAGGTGTGAGCTTGCCTGACTGAATATGGGGCAACGAGCTGCCCAAAATATCAAACATCACATTCACCTGTCCACCCAACAAATCGTTGAGCGCCGGGCCAGCGCCACGGTAGGGAATGTGGGCAATATTGATGTCCATTTGGGTGTTGAACAACTCCCCTGCAAGGTGCTGGGGTGTACCGTTGCCTGCGGAAGCAAAACTCAATTCCATTTTTTTGGACTTCGCCAAAGCCACAAAATCTCTAACCGTAGTCACGCCTACCTTGGGGTTAACTTCCAACACCAAAGGAAACGACGAAATTTGGATCACTGGAGCCAAGTCGGTCAATGGATTGAAGGGCATGCTTTTGTACAAAGTGCTGTTCACGGCCATAGGGCCACTGGCGGCCAGCAGGATGGTGTGGCCGTCGGCTGGTGCTTGCTTGGCTACCTCGCCACTGCCCACGTTTCCACCGGCGCCGCCCTTGTTGTCCACGATCACCGTCACGCCCAAGCGGGTTTGCAATTCGGTTTGCAGTAGCCGCGCCATCAGGTCAGTGGGACCACCGGGTGGATAAGGCACCACAAAGCGGATATTTTTGCTGGGGTAGGCGTCTTGGGCTTGGGCCACCCAAGGCAACGCACTCAAACTTGCAGCAGCCAAAGCCACCAGGCGCAACCAATTTCTTTTTTTCATACTGACTCCTTCGTTGATTTAATTAATATCTGCCAAACCGTTGGCGAATGTCACTGGCTGTCGCGATAGGTCGACCCAGGCAATGCGCCACATCCACCGCCTGGCGCACCAACGCCGCGTTGTCTGGTGCCGGTGTGTCGTCTTTGAGCTTCAGGTTGTTCTCGAACCCCACACGCACATGGCCGCCTAACGCTGCTGCAGCGCTTACGCAGGCATGCTCGGTGGCACCAAATGCACAGACAGCCCATGGGTCACCCCCAGTGTGTGCATGCGCAAAAGGCACCAAGTCCATGGGGCTGGAGGTTTGCCCCGCGGTGTAGCGGCCCAACACAAAAAGCAGGAACCAAGGTGCTTGCGGAATCACGCCGCGCGCGCGCAAATCTTGCCAGCGCGCCAAGTCAACTACGTCGTACAGGATGACTTGAGTCATCACGCGTTCGCGCAACAGCCATGCAAAAAACTGCGCCAATCCAGTCTCACCAATTTCAGGCTGGTCAAGCTCGCGCAGCCCGACCGACACTGCTTCAGGTCGCACGGCTTGCACCATGGCTATTTGTGCGGGCGCTTGGTAGACCTTGGCTGCTTCGCTAGTAATTTGCAACACCATGGCATCCCCCACAGCGGCACGTACTGTGCGCGCGGCTGCCAAATAACCCTCCACATCAAGGCTGTGCTTACCCTGTGCATCACGAATATGCAAATGCAACATGGCTGCACCGGCGTCTAAACACTGCTTGGCCGTTTGGGCCAAGGTATCAGCCGTAACGGGTACTGCAGGGTGGTCAGCAACCTGCTTGTAGGCCCCGTTGGGGGCGACGGTAATGATGAGTGGGTCTTGCATGGAGTTCAATCGGGGGTTGTATCAAGGGGCGGTAACTCATCGGCCAGCAATGCAAGTCCTTGGCGCAAAAGGCGGTCATAGCGGGCCCGCTCTGCAATGCGGCGGTGCTCTGGCCACGCATAAAAGCCAGCGCCGGTTTTCATGCCCAATTGCCCTGCCGCCACGCGCGAGCGCAAGGCTAGCGCAGGCTCGGCGGTGTTGGACAAGCTGGGGTACATAGTGGCCGCCGCAGCGCAATGCACATCCAAACCCGCATGGTCCCGCTGCAATACCGGGCCTGCAGCCAAGTAGCGAAATCCGAATCCAAACCGCACTGCGGCGTCCACGTCTTCAGCCGTCGCCACGCCTTCATCAATCATGGCAAAGGCCTCCCGCGCAAGCGCATGCTGCAAACGGTTGGCCAAAAATCCAGGCTTGTCTTTGCGCACCAAGACAGGCACGCTGGCACAGCCGCGCATGTAACTGCACAAGCGCTCTGCTTGTGCGGGATCAGACTGCGCCCCTAACACCACCTCCACCAGCGGCACCAAGTGGGCGGGCATAAAAAAATGCAGCCCCAACATGCGCTCCTGCGTCACCAAGTCCTGAGCGATTGCGCTGATAGGAAAGCTGGAGCTATTGCTGGTGAGCACCGCCGCGGCAGGGGCCAATACAACCAGTTGCGCAAACAACGCCTGCTTTGCTGCAAGCACCTCTGGGATGCACTCAATCACCAAATCGACATCGCCCCACGACACCTCGCTTACATCTGCCACAGGATGAACGCTATTGGCCCGCGCCTCCAAGCGATAGCCCTGCAAGGCCAAGCGCGCATGGGGCAGCAAAGCACCCCGTTTTTCTGCGCTTGGATCAACCACAGTCACCTTGGCTCCACCACGCGCCAACACCACAGCAACGTCTGCGCCCATGGTTCCCGCGCCTATCACCACAGCATGCGAACGCCGGGGATGGTCTTTTAGCAATGTCACGTTTGCCTCACTCGTTGTTGTTGCGTGCGGAGTCTAGGCACTTGGCATTACTTAGTCCAAATAATTTTTACGATATATTGATCAAATATGCTGATCAATTGGAATGCCCGTGAATTTGAGGTTTTTCTGTCGGTTGCGCAGACTTTGAGTTTTCGGCGCGCAGCGGAACAAGTCCACTTATCGCAGCCCGCAGTGTCGGGCTTGATTGCTCGGCTGGAAGCCTCTCTGGAGGTGCGTTTATTCGACCGGACTACACGCAACGTACAGCTCACAGCAGCCGGGGAAGTTCTTAAAGAACAAATACTGCTGCTACAACATCAATCTGAAGAAGCGGTGCAAGCGGTTCGCAATGTTTCTCAATTGCGCACCGGCAGCGTGACGTTGGCCGCGCTACCTTCACTCGCAGCCACCGTTGTACCGAGGGCCTTTCGACGCTTTTCTGATCGCTATCCCCAGGTACAGCTGCGGGTATTCGACACCTTGTCAGGACCCGCCTTCGATATGGTGCGCGCCGGCCAAGTGGAGTTTGCTTTGACAGCCGCCAACCCTGCGTATGCAGACTTGGATTACACCCCTCTGGCATCCGACGGATTCGTGTTGCTCATCCCGCAAAAACACCCGCTGGCCAAAAAGAAGTCGGCCTTGCGCTGGGCGGACACAGCAGCGCTGACCCATATTTCGATGCCACTGCCCTCAAGCGTTCGTCAATATGCCGATGCAGCCATGCTGCACCACCGCGTCGTTTTCTCACCGCAGTACGAAGTGGAACACCTTGCCACCATCCATGCCATGGTTGCAGCAGGCTTGGGGGTCGCAGCACTCCCCGAGCTCGCTGCAATGGTCACCCCCGATAAAGGTGTGACCCAGCGCCCGCTAACAGACCCCAACCTGCGCCGCCCCATCGGTCTGGTCACGCGCAGGAGCCGCAGCTTGTCACCAGCCAGCGCGATGATGGTGGACCTTTTGCGCGAAGAGATGAACGTCAGTCGTCCCGAGGCGGGAAACCAGACCCCTCCAATCCCCTAAAAAAGCTAGGGTATATTCGACTGCGTACGAAAAATAACACTGCCCAGGAGACATGCGGCATGAACAACACCGAGCACAACCACGTGCCAGAAGCATGCTGCGGCCTTCACATCCGCGGTATGGACACGTCGCAACCACGCCTTAGGGGCGCAGAAATACTGCAGCTGCTAGACCTGACAGACCTTGAGCCATACGTTGTTATCGGCCGAGGCTGTGATGCTGGTGGCGACTATTTATGTTTGTATTTGGCAAGTGCCCAGGTACAAGCCTGGGCACCCAACCTGGACACATTGCAACTGGCCCAGAACCTGCGGTTAGACACTCTGCAGTCCACCGACGACTTGAAACGCGAGATCGTGGTGGCCATGCTCATGGGGCCAGTAGCCTTTGAGTTTCCCAGTGTGGCAGAGCTGGTAAGCGCAGTGCGCATCCGCATCAATATTGTGCAGGCGGCGCGCAAAACCACACTCGCATTCCACACCACGGAGGCAGAGCGCCCCGACGACTGCTG
Source organism: Pseudomonadota bacterium (assembly GCA_041165385.1). GTDB lineage: Bacteria > Pseudomonadota > Gammaproteobacteria > Burkholderiales > Burkholderiaceae_C > Allorhodoferax. The sequence continues at coordinate 5,143 of JBEANP010000206.1, forward strand.
GCGCTATGACGATGATCATGGT
>JBEANP010000207.1:0-5139 GCA_041165385.1 Pseudomonadota bacterium
ATTTTATGAATGATAACTAGATAAATAATTCATTGGACACATTGAACCACCAATCCTACTATCTGTACTGATTTGATTTTTTAATCCCCTCAACCGATCACAGTCAGGAGTCTTCCATGTTGATTCATTCACGTAAAGCATTTCGCACCGCAGCCTCTCTATTGGCGGGCTTGGCCTTGGCCGGATCGGTTGCGGCGCAAACCTATCCCTCCAAACCCGTCAGCATGGTCGTGGCATTTCCAGCGGGCGGAGGCTCGGATGTACTGGGCCGTGCTGTGGGCAAAGGCATGGCCGAAGTGTTCGGACAGCCGGTCATCGTTGAAAACGTGGTGGGTGTCGGGGGCGCACTGGGTGTTCTCAAGGTCGCAAATGCTCAGCCGGATGGCTACACCATTTTGGCGGGCTCGCCGCTGGAGTTGATTTACACGCCTCTGGGTGTGGCCGCTGCCAAAAACAAGCCTGAAGATGTGCGCTTGGCCGCTTTGGTGGGGTACACACCTATCGCTATTGCAGTGCGCAAAGACTTGCCGGTCAACACGCTGGAAGAGTTTGTCGCACTGGCCAAGAAGTCCGACAAGCCACTGAGTTTTGGTTCATCCGGCATCGGCTCCCTCTACCACCTAATGGCTGAAAAAGCATTGCAAACCGCCGGCGCTTCTGGCCTGCACGCTCCCTACAATGGTCTGGCTCCGTACCTCAAAGATCTAATGGGCGGAGTGATCGACTTTGCGGTAGTACCTTTGGTGGGACCTGTGCTGGGCGCTATTGACGGAGGCCAAATCAAGGCGCTGGCCTTGGCCTCCAGCCAACCCCTGCCACGCTTGCCCAAGTTACCTCTAGCCAGTGCTACCAAAGGCTTTGAAGACTACCAATTCAGCATTTGGATCGGCATTGAAGCCGGTGCCAAAACGCCTGATGCACAACTGACCGTGCTACACAAGGCTGCCTACACTGCACTGGGTAACCCAGACATTCGCAAAATCATTGAGACGGCTGGCAGCACAGTGGCTGAACCCATGACCTTGGCACAACTTGACGCCTTCTACAAAAAAGAAGTTGCCAAGGGTGTTGCCATTGCCAAGTCTATCAAGCTCGAACCCCAGTAAACCTATGTCGGCAACTTTGTCAGCCCTACAAGCCAGTGCCAGTGTTTTTACAGCGCTGCGCCGTGATATTCATCAGCACCCTGAGATGGGCTTCCAGGAGTTTCGTACCAGCGACTTGGTTGCCGAGCGTTTGCAGCACTGGGGATACGCTGTAACACGCGGTTTGGGTGGCACGGGTGTGGTGGGACAACTCAAGCGCGGCAGCAGCAACCGCAAGCTGGGCTTGCGGGCCGACATGGATGCGCTGCCCATTCAGGAAACCACGGGCCTGCCGCACGCCAGCTGCCATGCGGGCATGATGCATGCCTGCGGCCACGATGGGCACACCGCCATGCTGCTGGCCGCTGCCGAGCATTTGGCAAACCACGGCACTTTTGACGGCACGTTAAATCTTATTTTTCAGCCCGCAGAAGAGAGCTTGGGTGGCGCACGCAAGATGATGGAAGACGGACTGTTTAAGCAATTCCCGTGTGATGCCATCTTTGCCATGCACAACATGCCGGGCTTCCGTCCGGGCCAGTTGCTGCTGCGCGAAGGCGCAACCATGGCGTCCAGCGAAAACATTTTGGTGCATATAGAGGGCAAAGGAGGCCACGGGGCCATGCCGCATCTGAGTGCTGACCCGGTGGTGGCTGGATCGGCCATTGTGATGGCGCTACAAACCATCGTTTCGCGCAATGTGCCGCCGCTGCAAATGGCGGTGATCACCGTGGGCGCTTTTCAGTCGGGGGTGGCCAACAATGTCATTCCCCAGAACGCTACGCTCAAACTCAGCGTGCGTGCGTTGGACCGTGGTGTTCGCGATCTGCTGCGTAAGCGTATTGTTGAAGTCGTCGAGTTACAGGCGCAGAGTTACGGTGTGACGGCGCAAGTAGATTTTTTGCCTGGCTATCCGGTCCTGGTCAACACCCCGCAAGAGACCGCGCTGGCCCGCGAAGTGGCACTGGCACTGGTGGGCGCTGACAACGTGGTGTTGCAAACCGAGCCACTTACCGCCAGTGAAGACTTCGCTTACATGCTCGACGCAGTGCCCGGCAGCTATTTGTTCATTGGCAATGGTGATGCCGCAAATGGGGGGCATGGTGCTTGCATGGTGCACAACCCCAACTACGACTTTGAAGACCGCAATATTCCAGTGGGTGCTGCCTACTGGGTGGCATTGACGGAGCGTTTTCTGGCATAGTCGTAGTCTTTGAAATTCAAATCGGGAGAGACAAAGTCGCCAAAAAGCGCACTTTGCGCCGAAGGAGCAACCACCCCGGAAACTCTCAGGCAAAAGGACCGGTTTGAATCGTTGGTATCTCTGAAGAGCTGCCGGGTTTAGTCACCCGGCACACCGCAGGAGCAAGTGGTCTTATCGCACTCGGTAGGCCATGAATCTCTCAGGTTTCAAACAGAGGGGGTGCATGCCGCGCATGGTGCGTGGACATGCTTCTGTGTCCTTGTGGCACCCCTGACTTGTTTGGAAGCCTGAATCATGAAATCAATCTCAACATCCGTCGCAGGATCCATCGCTGTCATAGGTGGCGGCATCACCGGCGTAACCACCGCTTACGCCTTGGCCAAGCGCGGCTTTGCAGTCACTTTGTTTGAGAAAAACCGCTACGCGGCGATGGAAACATCGTTTGCCAATGGCGGTCAGCTCTCGGCATCCAACGCCGAAGTGTGGAACCACTGGTCCACCATCCTCAAGGGCATGAAGTGGATGCTCAGAAGCGACGCACCGCTGTTGGTCAACCCCAAGCCCAGCTGGCACAAGCTGAGTTGGTTTGCCGAGTTCATCAGCAACATTCCACACTATGAGCGCAACACCGTGGACACCACGCGCCTGGCGATTGCCGCGCGTGAGCACCTGTTTGCCTGGGCACAAGCCGAGGGGGTGGACTTTGACCTCAAAAAAGAAGGCATTCTGCACATCTACCGGGACAAAAAAGGCTTTGATCACGCTGGCAAGGTAAGCGCACTGTTGGCCCAAGGTGGTTTGCCGCGCCGCGCAGTGACTCCGAGTGAAATGAAGGCGATTGAGCCCACATTGGCTGGCAATTACTATGGCGGCTACTTTACCGAGAGCGACTCCACCGGTGACATTCACAAATTCACGACCGGCATAGCCAAAGCGGCCGAGCGTTTAGGCGTGCGCTGCCTGTATGAGCAAGACGTGCAAGCCCTGCGCAGTGACGGCTCGAAAGCTGAAGTGACAGTAGCTGACGGAACCGGCCAAGTTACCCACCATTTCGATGCATTGGTGGTGTGCGCGGGTGTGGAGAGCCGCGGATTTGCAGCGCAGTTGGGGGACCGAGTCAATATCTACCCGGTTAAGGGCTACTCCATCACCGTTAACCTCTTGGACGAACACAGCCAGTCCGCAGCGCCCACAGTGAGTTTGTTAGATGACGAAACTAAACTAGTCACCAGTAGGCTGGGCGTTGGGCGCTTTCGGGTGGCAGGCACTGCCGAGTTCAACGGCTACAACAAAGACATCCGCGCCGACCGTATCAAGCCGCTGGTCGATTGGGTAAACCAGTGTTTCCCCGGCATTAACACCCGCCAGGTGGTGCCATGGGCCGGTTTGCGGCCCATGCTGCCCAGCATGATGCCGCGTGTGGGCCGCGGCAAGGCTGCCAATGTGTTCTACAACACCGGGCATGGACATTTGGGCTGGACACTGTCCGCGGTAACCGCGGACATGGTGGCGCAGATGATCAAGCCTTTGTAATAGTTTCTAAAATGCTATAAAGTTAGGAGCTAACTACGCATTCCCCATGCGGGTTAGCGGCATATATCAATGCAAATCAGGGCAGCTGACGCCAGGTTCAGGTCTTGCAAAGCGCTTTCTAGTTTTTCAAGTTGTTGTTCTGGCACCCCGGTAAGCGCTTGCCTCAGGCCGGCAAAAACCTCAAGCGCACCCAAGTCATCGGCTTCCAGCAGGGGCAATAGCTTGCTTTGCAGCAGCGCTTTGACGCCATCGTCCATCTTGGCACCTGCCATATCCTGTGGCGGCGCTTGGGCCGCACTGTCGTCACCCAAGTGCAAAAGTACTGCGTGTAAATCACGCACGGCACTGGTTGTCAGTGCGGCTAGCGCGCCGCTGTGCTGCGCTAATGCGCCGGCTTGCTCTGGGTCTTTGTTTTGTGCCTCGAGCTGCGTTAACTGCGCGGTCAATGGCAATAAGCCCAGCGTGCCGGCATTTCCCTTGAATGTGTGCAACAGCATGCTGAGTTTTTGTGTCTCGCTGCTGCGGCTGAGCGCTTCAAAATCACGCTGCAGGGTCGGCAAAGCCTCTAAAAACTGATGGGCCGTTCGGATGTAAAGGCGCTGCATACCGCCCAGCCGCTGCAAGGCCCCTGCAAGGTCTAGTTCAGCATGGTTCCATTCTGCATTGGCAGCGAGGGGAGGGGTGCCCACATCGCTGGAATTACTACGCTCTCCGGCAGCGTCCTTCGCATAAAAACCTGTGGTGCGGATGAGCAACGAGACCAGTTGGGCTAGGTCAAAGGGCTTGCCAATATGGTCATTCATGCCAGCCTGAATGCAGGCTGTGCGGTCAGAGGTCATGGCATTGGCAGTGAGTCCGATGATGGGCAACTTCAACAGTCCTAGCTCTTTGCGGATAACTCTTGTGGCCTCGTAGCCGTCCATTACCGGCATTTGAACGTCCATTAACACCACATCAAATTGTTTTTTGGCGGTGGCTACCGCATTGACGCCCAAGTGTCCGTCTGAGGCAATAGAAACCAGCGCGCCTTCAAAGCTCAGTAGTTCCTCTGCTACCTGTTGGTTGATGGCGTTGTCTTCAACTACCAAAATGCGCATGCCTGCCAATTGGCGGCTACTTGCGCGGCGTTTGCGGCGCACACTTTCCGAATCGGAAACATGGCTCAGTGATGCATCAAACAGCATGCTGGCTGTGACCGGTTTCACCAGAAAAGCGTTGACCAGGTCTTGCTCGCGCTGGGTTCGCAAAGACAGGTCTTGCCGCCCGTTGGATGAGAGCATGACAAACTTGGGAGCAATCCCGTTCGTGGTCTGCAGA
>JBEANP010000208.1:0-5132 GCA_041165385.1 Pseudomonadota bacterium
TTCCAAAATGCAACCTTCCCCTTCGATTTCCGTAGTTATCACAACCTATAACCGAAGCGACGCACTCATTCAGGTGCTGCGCGGGTTAGCGTTACAAGACGACAAGGACTTCGAGATTGTTGTTGCAGATGACGGGTCTACACAAAGTCATCAAGCTGCCTTAGCTGACGCAGCATCAGAACTCGGGTTATCTGTAACGCACGTATGGCACCCAGACGTCGGTTTTACGGCATCACGCATCCGCAATCTAGGTGTGTCTGTAGTGAGAGGATCGTATATTCTTTTGCTAGATGGCGATTGTGTTCCTGAGGCAGATTTTGTGAGGCAACACAGAAGTATTCAAGAGGCTGGGTGTTTTCTTAATGGAAGTAGAGTTTTATTGTCTCAACGATTGACCCGGGCCGTCATCATGGGCAAGACCTCACTATCTAATCGTACCGCTGCATTTTGGCTTGGTTGTTGGCTACTGGGTGATTCAAGTAAGCTCGCTGGCTTGTTGCGTTTGCCTAGTTTTTTACGAAAAAAAACACGTCAGTTTCGTTGGAAGGGTATTCGTAGCTGCAATATGGGTGTGTGGCGCGAACACTACCTTGCAGTCAACGGCTTTGATGAGTCGTTTGTAGGATGGGGCCACGAAGATGCAGATTTTGTATTGCGGCTACACAACTTAGGTATCACGAGGAAGAATGGGTTTTGTGCAACCGAGGTGTATCACCTGTGGCATCCAGAATCCAGTAGGATTCAAGAGTCATTCAATGCTGCGAAGGTAAGGGAACGAGTGCACACAGGGGTATGTCAACCAACAACCGGTTACAGAGAAAGCTTGAACTGCTCGAATGTCGTTATCAAGACACTGGGATAATCGCAGCATGATGATTAAAATTTTGATTTGCCTGTGTGCAGTGGCAGCCCACATGTCCGCCTTTGCACAGTTTCGCGTCGAAGTGTCCGGCGTGGGATTAACGCAAGTTCCTGTGGCCGTTACGGCATTTCGCGGCGACGATGTTGCGCCACAAAAAATTGGCGCCATTGTTGCTGCAGATTTAGAGCGCAGCGGTCAATTTAAAAATTTGGACGTTGGGCTCACAGTTTTGGATGAGGTTTCTAGGCCAGACCTTGCTGGCTGGAGGCAACGAAATGCGGATGCACTAGTGACAGGCAGTGTTACCAAGCTAGCGGATGGTAGATTTGATGTTCGCGTTCGACTTTGGGATGTGGTTAAAGGACAAGATTTGGGCGGGCAAAGCCATGCTGTAGTGGCCGGTGATTTGCGATTGGCGGCGCACAGAGTTTCTGACTTTGTATTTGAAAAGCTCACTGGTGAGAAAGGTATTTTCTCAACGCGAGTCGCCTACATAACCAAGACTAAAACCTTTAATCTCTGGGTTGCTGATGCCGATGGCGAAAACGCGCAAAGCGCGCTGAATAGCACGGAGCCCATCATTTCTCCGACTTGGTCACCTAGTGGCGCTCAATTGGCTTATGTCTCATTTGAGTCTCGCAAGCCTGTCGTGTATGTGCACGATGTCGCCTCGGGTAAGCGTAGGTTGGTCGCTAACTTTAAGGGCTCGAACAGTGCGCCAGCGTGGTCCCAAGACGGTAAAACGTTGGCGGTAACGTTAACGCGTGATGGTGGATCGCAGTTGTATTTGATGCCTTCAGAAGGAGGTGAGCCAAAGCGGCTTGCACCATCTACTGCAATTGATACTGAGCCTGTATTTAGCCACGACGGGAGATCAGTTTTTTTTGTCAGCGACCGTGGAGGATCACCACAAATTTACAAGGTTGCGGCCACTGGAGGAACGCCTGAGCGAGTGACGTTCTCTGGGACCTATAACATTTCACCAGCCGTAAGTCCGGATGGGCGTTGGCTTGCGTATATCTCCCGTGTTTCGGGCGCATTCAAGCTGTATGTTATGGAGTTAGCGACTGGTACTGCGGTGGGTATTACCGAAACCACCGCTGATGAAAACCCAAGCTTCTCGCCCAACAGCCGGCTTATTATTTTTGCAACCCAGCAGCAGGGTAAGGAAGCGTTGATGACAACTACGCTAGACGGAAAATTTAAAACTCGCTTGGCGGGGCAGGGTGGAGACATTCGAGAGCCGGATTGGGGTCCGGTGCAGCGATAAACAAAATTTAACTAGGAGTTTTCAATGAAGAGGTCAGTATCAGTTTTGGCAGTGATTGCGTTCTTGAGCGCATGTGGCTCGGCGGTGAAGTTAGACAGTGTTCCCGTCGAAGATAAAAGTGGTTCAGCCGTCTCTAACACAGTAGGTCTCGGCAACGCTGGCGGCAGTGGCGCAAATAATGGTGGAGTCGCATCGGTTGACCTAAACAAGCTCAATCCCAACTCCATCATGCAATCCACGAGCCGCGTTGTGTACTTTGACTACGATAGCTTTGCTATTCGTCCTGAATTTCAGTCGGTGATTGAGGCGCACGCAAAGTTTTTAAGATCTGACAAAGCACGCAAAGTAATGATTGAAGGCCATACCGATGAGCGCGGTGGTCGTGAATACAACTTGGCATTGGGCCAAAAGCGCGCTGAAACCGTTCGCAAGGCGCTAGGTTTGCTCGGTGTGGCAGACACCCAATTGGAAGCGGTAAGTTTTGGCAAAGAAAAGCCTGCAATTACCGGAAGCTCTGACACCGCGATGGAGAAAAATCGTCGCGCTGAAATTAGTTACCGTTAGGTCTGGGGAGCAGCGCAGTGAAAAATTCAATTACCCAATGGGTCTCGACTTGCTTGCTGCTGTCTGCCTCCTTGTCTGTACATGCAGGTTTGTTCGAAGACGAAGATGCGCGCAGAGCAATCTTGGACTTACGTCAACGCATCGAAGCCGGACGGCAAGAGACCGACCAAAAGGTGGCGGAGGAGTCAAAGCGTTCAGCCGAAGAGGCTGCCCAACTACGGCGAGGACTGATAGATCTTCAGAACCAGCTAGAGATCACGAAAGCAGAGCTTGCCAAGTCTCGCGGATTAAATGAACAGTTGGCACGGGATGTTTCTGATATCCAGCGTAAACAAAAAGATTCAGCCCAAGCGCTTGAGGATCGATTGCGAAAGCTTGAGCCTGTGCGGGTAACGGTAGACGGCCGTGAGTTTCTTGTAGAGCCTGCAGAGAAACGCGATTATGAAGCTGGATTTTCTGTGTTTCGCAGGGGTGACTTTGCGAGTGCATCAGTAGTCTTGATTGACTTTATAAATCGGTATACACAGAGTGGTTACCGGCCCTCCGCATTATTTTGGCTTGCCAATGCCCAATACGCAACGAAGGACTATAAAGACGCCTTGGCAAATTTTCGAGCGTTAGTTGCGCAATCTCCCGATCACACACGTGTGCCTGAGGCTTTGCTAGCAATTGCCAATTGTCAATTGGAGCTTAAAGATACCAAGGCCGCGCGAAAAACATTGGAAGATTTGACCACTTCGTACCCCTCTACCGAGGCCGCCGCAGCCGCCAAAGAGCGGCTGATACGGTTTAAGTAAGAACTAACGATTACCGAACGCATTTTGTGCCCCACGATTTCGATTTAGACAGGCGATTTACGGGTCTAGATCGCTTGTACGGCGTGTCCGCTGCACTTAAAGTCCGCGACGCCCATGTCGTGGTGGTTGGCGTTGGCGGTGTTGGCTCCTGGGCCGCAGAGGCCTTGGCGCGGTCTGGGGTAGGGACCATTACGCTCATTGATATGGATCACGTAGCTGAGTCGAATGTTAACCGCCAGGTTCACGCTATTACGCCTACCATTGGGCAAGCCAAAATTGTCGCAATGCAGGAAAGAATATTCAACATTAATCCGTCTTGCACAGTCAATTGTGTTGATGATTTTGTAACACCAGAGAATTGGTTGTCTGTTGTTCCTCCGGGTGTTGATGCAGTTATTGACGCGTGCGATCAGGTCAAGGCAAAAATAGCAATGGCAGACTGGGCCAAAAGAAATAAAAGTTGCTTTATCACCGTTGGTGCTGCTGGCGGAAAGCGTTGGGCGCATGGAGTCGACATTGCGGACCTCAGCGTAGTTACACACGATCCATTGCTTGCACAGATGCGGTACCAGTTGCGAAAGCATCATGGGCATGCACGTGATGGCAAAAAAATGGGGTTGAACTGTGTTTTCAGCAGAGAGGCTGTGAAACCTGCTGATGCATCATGTGCAGTTGGTGGAGACGGTACTTTGAATTGTCACGGCTATGGTTCGATGGTGAGTGTGACTGCAACGTTTGGCTTGTGCGCGGCCGGATGGGTCATTGATAAAATTTCTCAAACTTCAGCGAAACCCGTAAAAATTGACGCTATAATTTGAGGCTTAGCAGATAACGATTTATTTTAAAAGTTATCTGTCGGGACCTTAGCTCAGTTGGTAGAGCAGCGGACTTTTAATCCGTTTGTCGTGGGTTCGACCCCCGCAGGTCCCACCAATTTTTTGGCGGTGTTAATACTAAATGATTTAGCATTTTCCAGTAAGTAATTAAAACCTGTTATTTAAAAAATAGCAGGTTTTTTCATTTTACGGGTGTCGTTATTATTCTGGTAACCCGGTGGGTTCAGGTAAATCCCTCCGCTAAGAATTACCGCACCTGGTGGGGCAATCCCACCAGTATGCACCTTTATGCTTCCAGCATGCTGGTCAGTTGAAGCCATTGGTCTTCCAGCACTTTCAGCTCGTCGCCTACCAATTTAAGACGCTTACCGAGCTCGGCAATTTCAGAGGGGTGCGGGTTGGTAGATAGTTTATTTTCAATATCTGCACCCTCGTCGTTGAGGGTTTGCATGCGCGCTTCAACCTGTGCGAGGTCTTTCTTGGCTTTGCGGGTTGCATCACTCACTGGGGTAGAAATTGTGGCCGCTTTTGTGGCCACTGGGTTTTTAGCACTGGCTTTGGCAAGTTCGCGTTGACGCTTTGCTTCATCTAACAGGTAACGCTGATAATCGTCTAAATCTCCGTCGAACGGATCTACACCGCCGTGCGACACCATCCAAAACTCGTCACAAACCGAACGCAGCAGGGCTCGATCGTGGCTGACCAGCATCAAGGTGCCCTCGAACTCATTAAGCGCCATAGCTAACGCCTCTCGGGTCGCCAGGTCCAAGTGGTTGGTGGGCTCGTCCATTAGCAGGAGGTTG
>JBEANP010000209.1:0-5115 GCA_041165385.1 Pseudomonadota bacterium
GGCTGGGGAAGAGCGCTTTTCCACCAATGCCAAGCGCAGTGCACAGCGCCAAGAGCTTTCAACATTGATTCTTCAAGCCTTTGCGCCATTGACGGCTGACCAGGTGGCGCAGCGTTTGGAGGAAGCCGGCATTGCCAACGCCCAGGTCAACACCATGGCCGAAGTGTGGGCGCACCCCCAGCTCCGGGCACGTGGCCGCTGGACTGAAGTAGACACCCCGAAAGGGCGCGTGCCTGCACTATTGCCACCAGGGTCCTGGCAGCATGGCCCAGCGCGCATGGATGCGGTGCCTGCCTTGGGTCAGCACACCGATGCCATCTTGGCAACGCTGGGGTACTCAGATTCGCAGATCGCCGCGCTGCGCACCGAGGCCGCGATTTAAATGACCCAGTTCAAACCCTTGGCGTTCACCTATTTGTTTGTTCCGGGCAATCGCCCCGATCGGTTTGACAAGGCATTGGCCAGCGGTGCTGATCGCATCATTTTGGACTTGGAAGATGCGGTCACGCCTGCGGACAAGCACATTGCACTAGAGGCAGTTGCAAGTTGGCTCGCCCAAACGCAAGCTGACAGGTCGCGGGTGCTGGTGCGTGTGAATGATGTCACCACTGCCTGGTTTTCCTCCGACATGGCCATGCTGCTCCGCAGCCAGCCGTGTGGCGTCATGCTGTCCAAGTGCGAAAGTGCAGAGCAGGTCCGTGCCGTGCGTGCGGCTATGGCTGCTGAGGCTGAGTTGGTTGCGTTGATTGAAACGGCCAAGGGCATTGCCCAAGTTCAATCCATTGCCGATAGTCCCGATGTATCTCGTCTGGCATTGGGTGTAATGGATTTGATGGTCGATTTGGATGTGCCCAACGACAGCGCGACACTCACCTATGCGGCATCTCAAATATCCATTGCCTCGCGTGCAGCGGGCCTACCGCCTCCTATTGCCGGCGTAACCGCCGCAATCGATGTGTTGCAAGTTACAAGCGACATGCGCATTGCCATGGGGTTGGGGTTCGGGGCAAAAATGTGTATTCACCCCACGCAACTGGCAGCCGTGCGTGATGCCTTGCGGCCGACTTCGGCAGATACAGATTGGGCGCAACGCATCTTGCAGGCGTGGCAGGATAGTTTTGCCTCTGGAACAGGCATCGGGGCCATTCAAGTTGACGGAAAAATGGTTGACCGTCCAGTTGTTTTGCGAGCAGAGCGTCTTGTGGCGCGTGCTGCAGGCTAGCCCACTTATTGACCAAATTCCAACAAACCCATAGAAAAAATCCCTATGTCATCCACCATCATTGACTCCAAAATTTTCGGCGACATGTTCAGTGACGCTGCTATGCGCCATGTCTGGTCCGACGAAAATCGAACCGCTAAATACCTCGACATCGAACGCGCACTGGCCAAGGTGCAGGGCGAGTTGGGCATCATTCCGCAAGAAGCGGCTGATGAGATTGTCAAGAACTGCAATTTGGAGCAAATCGACTGGGTCAAGCTCAAAGCCAAGACTGAGCAAATTGGCTATCCCATCATTGCGGTGGTCAATCAAATTAATGCCAATTGCCGCGAAAAATTGGGTGAATATTGCCACTGGGGTGCGACCACACAGGACATTACCGACACAGCTGCCGTGTTGCAAATCCGCGAAGCACTGGCGTTAGTTGAGCAAGACCTGAGCGATATTTCGGGCTCACTGGTCAAGCTGGTACGCGCACACCGCGATACGCCCATCATTGGCCGTAGCAATCTACAACAGGCCACCCCTATTACCTTTGGCTACAAGATGGCCAGCATCCTAGCTGGTATCGAACGCCACCGTGAGCGCCTGCAGCAACTCAAGCCCCGCGTGTTGGTGGGCGAGTTTGGTGGCGCATCGGGCACCTTGTCATCGCTGGAAAAAGGTGCGATGGAAACGCAGGCGGGGTTAATGAAAGAGCTGGGTTTGGGTCAACCACTCATTTCATGGCATACAGTACGCGATAACTTTGCTGAGGTTGGAGCGTTCCTGGGGATAGTGGGTGGTTCGCTGGGCAAGATTGCTATGGATGTAAAGCTGCTCATGCAAACCGAAGTGGCAGAGGTGTTTGAGCCCTACGCGCCCGGTCGTGGCTCGTCGTCCACTATGCCGCAAAAGCGCAACCCTATTTCGTGCCTCTATATTCACGCCAATATCTCTGTAGTGCGCCAGTTGGCTGCATCACTCATGGATGCGATGGTGGCCGACCACGAGCGCTCTACAGGCCCTTGGGAAATTGAATGGGTATCGATGTGTGAAATTTTTTGCCTGATGTCTGGCGCACTCAAGCAAACCAAGTTCGTCTTGGCCGGGCTGGAGGTGGATGCTGGGCAAATGCGTCGAAATATCGACATGACTCATGGTCTAGTCATGTCCGAAGCCGTGATGATGGGCCTTGGCCCGTACATTGGACGGGAATACGCGCATGACTTGGTCTATGACATTTGCCGAGAAGCCTTAAAGCAAAAGCGCCACCTCATTGAGCTTCTGGCTGAGCACCCTGAGATTAATAAGCACGTTACCCGTGCACAGTTGGAGGGATTTTGCGATCCTATGAACAACCTTGGACAAGCTGGCGTGATGGTGGATCGGGTGTTGGCATCCATTCGGCCTTAATGCGCCTTTTTTTGCCGCTTTGGAGGCAAGTGTCTGTGTGTTTTCCTTGATCTTGGTTCGTCGAACCAAGCGACAATGACGCAACCCCAATCTAGGAGCTCTGAATGGACTTTTTAAACGCAACATTTTTGGCCGCATTGGCGCAAATCATGCTGGTCAATATTGTGCTGTCGGGTGACAACGCTGTGGTGATTGCCTTGGCTGCGCGTAATTTGCCGCCTCAATACCAAAAGAAAGCAATTTTGTGGGGTAGCGGTGGTGCAATCGTGTTACGCGTGCTGCTTACCATCGTGGCAGTGCAATTGCTCAAAATTCCATTCCTGCAATTTTTAGGCGGTTTGCTGTTGGTGTGGATTGCGCTGCAGTTGCTGCTTGAAGAAGACGAAGCGGACGAAGGCGATCACAAAGCCCATGGTGACTTGATGGGTGCCGTCAAGACTATTTTGATTGCCGATGTAGTCATGAGCCTTGACAACACATTGGCGATTGCTGGTGTTGCTAAAGGCGATTGGACGCTACTGATTACGGGCTTGGCCCTGTCTATTCCGCTGATCGTGGTGGGCAGCACCGTCATCATGAAAATCATGGACCGCTTCCCTATCGTGGTGTACGTAGGTGCCGCTTTGATCGCCTGGACTGCTGGTGAAATGATGGACTCAGATGCAGCTATTCAGCCTTATTTGCCTGGCATGTTTCACGGCACGGTGTACTTGCCTTTGTTGTTAACTATTGGCGTTGTGGGTTATGGTTGGTGGAGTAATTACAAGCAAGGTCGCAGCGCAAAAGACGTGTTAGAGGCTGATATTCACGCTGCACAGCGCATTGAAGACAAGGTTGATTAATTACCTCTTGAATACTGAGCTATCCGTTGTGATTAGTTCCAACGGATAGCGCCTCGCGTTCAGATAATCTTCCATACATTGCAGTACCAGAGGGCTGCGGTGGAGGTGAGTGCTATTGCGTAGGTCGTCCGCGCTGAGCCAGACTGTGCGCACAATGCCTTTGTCTAGCGAGCGCTCCGGATGAAACATGCCGAGTTCACCGCAAAATGCAAACCGCAAGTAGGTAATGTCTTGTGCAACAGAGTTTGACGCGGTGCTTTGCTCTCGCTGAAAGCGCGACAAATAAACTCCCACCAGAGCGGTCGGAGAAAAATCGAAGGCAGTTTCTTCCAGTGCTTCTCTCGCACACCCTTGCGCCGGGGATTCTCCTGGGTCTAAGTGTCCAGCAGCGTTGTTAAGGCGTAGCCCTTCAGGCGTATGTTCTTCTACCAATAAAAAAAGACCATCTTTTTCTATTACAGCGGCTACTGTGGTGTTGGGTTTCCAACGCGGGCTCATATGCAATTATGGCGACAAAGATACTGATTCTGCCCATTTCTTTAACTGCTTTCAAACTCTGATGTGGCCACAGAGCCCAGTGAAATTCAGTTAAAGTTCGGTTTGAAAAACTTTCGTCAGACTTACGATTTGGCGAACCAATCTCAAGTTTAAAAAATCAAAACGAGGAGTCGTTTAATGCAGGCTGATCTTGCTGTCGATGGTGGGCAACTAATTGGGGTTCCGAGGGAAATTTTCCCTTTAGAGAAGCGGGTCGCTACGGTTCCCGACGTGGTTGAAAAACTCATTAAGTTGGGCTTTCGGGTCTTGGTGGAGTCGGGTGCAGGCGACTTAGCCAATTTCAGCGATGACAGCTACCGCGCCGTTGGCGCAGCAGTAGCCGTGGACGCTGCCCAGTTGTGGTCATCGGCAGACATCGTTTTTAAAGTGCGTGCGCCGTCTATGGATGAAGTGGGTTTGATGCGTGCGGGTACGACGCTGATTGGTTTCATCTGGCCTGCGCAAAATCCAGAATTGATGCAGCTGCTTGCCGCCCGCCAAGTCACTGTGTTGGCTATCGACGCCTTGCCGCGTACGCTGAGCCGGGCACAAAAAATGGACGCTTTGACCTCTATGGCGGGAGTGACCGGCTACCGCGCAGTGATTGAGGCGGCCAATGCGTTTGGGCGCTTCTTTAACGGCCAGATCACCGCTGCAGGCAAAGTGCCACCGGCCAAAATATTTATCGCTGGCGCCGGTGTTGCTGGTTTGGCTGCCATCGGCACTGCTGCCAGTTTGGGCGCCATCGTGCGGGCCAACGATACCCGTGCCGAGGTGGCCGACCAGGTCACGTCGCTAGGTGGTGAATTTGTGAAAGTGGATTTTGAAGAAGAAGGCGGCGGCGGCGGCGGCTACGCCAAGGTCATGAGCGAAGGCTTTCAGCAAGCCCAGCGTGCGATGTATGCCAAGCAGGCCCAAGAGGTCGACATCATCATCACCACGGCGCTGATTCCCGGCAAACCCGCGCCCAAACTCATTACTGCAGAGATGGTTCGCAGCATGAAGCCCGGCAGCGTCATTGTGGATATGGCGGCTGAACAAGGCGGTAATTGCGAGCTGACCGAACCTGGCCAGTCGGTGGTCAAACATGGTGTGACCATTGTGGGCTACACAGACTTG
>JBEANP010000210.1:0-5019 GCA_041165385.1 Pseudomonadota bacterium
GGCTACGACGAGGGCATCCCAGTACGGCAGACCAAAGCGCGCTTCCACGCCCCAGGCGGTCTCGACCGTTTGGTGGTCAATCTGCCAAGGCTGCCACAGCTGATAGCGGCGCAGCTTGGCGCGTGCATCACCGTGGGGCATGCCGAAATGCTGGGTGGCCGTGACGTAGTAGTCATTCAGCACCTGCGTACTAACCCGCCCTGCCCGCCCCTGCCACAGGGCTTGCAACCACTCGCGCATGCAAGCCTGGCGAGCAGCGTCATGGGAGTCGTCAGCATTGAGTAGGACATTGGTGTCCACAAACACGATGGCGCTGATGGCGGTGAGCGCGCTAGAAGATGTACTAGCCATTGGCAGCCTCCCGCTGGGGATAGACTTGGCCACCCGAACTGAATGACGATGTGTCAGCCACCCACTCGCGCTGTGCGCGGGCATATGCGTCGTCAAACTGCATCTTGTCGGTCAGCATCTCTCCCACCAACCGCGACACGCTGGTGTTGCGCTTGGCTGCCTCGATGCGCACCCACTCCAAGGTTGTGTCTTCCAAGGTGATGGTGACGTTTTTCATGGGTCAAATATTACACGAATTTCGTGTTTCACGAAGTTCGTGTAAATAATTAACTTGGAATTGCTACTAATTTTATAGCTGCTTACGCATATTGCACGATGGCTGAAGGTACTTTTTGCGGTCATTCCACAGGGGGCTGCACAAATCAATAAAATTATTCTCTGACTTCAATCGCCAAGGAGAACCCCATGTCCGACAGAACCATCCGACTGCACTGCGTGCTACGCAGCCCGTCTGAAAGGGTGTGCCGCGCAGTTACCTTGGAGATGTGCTACCTGAGGTGGCAGGAGTCGCTCACCCAATTGGCCGCGCTGGTAGAACCAAATATTCCCGACTGAGGTGCCCTATGACTACTTTCCAGACCACCCGTGAGATAGCTGCCAGCCCGGCCGACGTATTTGCCGCCATTGCCGCGCCCGAGCGGCTGGCGCGATGGTGGGGGCCAGAAGGCTTTTGCAACACCTTTGATATTTGCGAGTTTCGCCCGGGCGGCATGTGGCAGTTCACCATGCACGGACCGAATGGTGCTAGCTACCCGAACACGTCGCAGTTCGTGGAGATTGATGCACCCCACAAAGTCGTCATCGACCACACGTGTATGCCCTTCTTTCGTCTAACGGTGGAGTTAGCAGCGCACGGCAACGCAACCCGGGTCTCATGGGTGCAAGTGTTTGAAGATGCCAATGTCGCCGCCGCCGTGGCCCACATTGTGGTGCCTGCCAATGAGCAGAATCTCGACCGCCTTGCCGCTGAAGTGGCAGGCACAAGCGCACTTGAGAAATAGGCCATGGCAGAAAGTGAAACCCCACTCTAGTGTGCAAGTGCACAGCAGGAACGCTGGGGCGAAGCAACACCGGGGAAAACCATGAAGCGTATTGACAATAACACTGGCACCAGCGCGGAACTTTCCGCGTCAGAGCGCATTTCGCAACGTATCGCCACATTGGCGGACTGGCGCGGCGACACCCTTGCAGTTATGCGCGCGCTGATTCGGCAAGCCGACCCCGACGTTGTCGAAGAATGGAAATGGATGGGTACCCCGGTGTGGTCACACAACGGCATTGTTTGCACGGGCGAGACTTACAAAGACAAGGTGAAGCTGACATTCGCCAAGGGTGCATCTTTGAATGACCCGGCACATCTGTTCAATGCCAGCCTGGATGGCAATGCGCGACGCGCCATTGACATTCATGAAGGGAAAGCCGTGGATGACGCTGCGTTTAAAGCGCTCTTTCTTCAGGCAGTCGCACTCAACGGCACGAAGAAGTCGAAACCTGCGAGAAAAGCAAAGTCTTAGCATTTTTATGTAAATGCATGAAAATGCTAAGATGCATTGATGCGAACCACCTTAGACCTTCCTGATCCCATTCTGCGCGAGCTCAAAACCCGCGCCGCCTCCAATGGGCAAAGTCTGAAAGACTTGCTCAACGAGCTGATTCAGCGCGCTATGTGTTTGCCCGCGCTGGCGGCGTCACCCACCGTCGCAGCAAACAGTGTTCCGGTCTTGGCCCGTTTGCAAAACGCACCGCAACTGGCACCACAAGATGCTCTGAGCAATGGAGAACTGGCAGACCACCTACTGGAGGACGACATGGTCAAACTCAGGCGTATTGGGTTTGTTTCGTAATGGCGTTTGACCTGCTGGATGTGAACGTTTGGCTGGCGCTGGCTAACCCCGCACACACGCACCACGCCGCCGCCAAAACCTATTGGCTGAATGCCCAAGCGCCCATGGCGTTTTGCCGCACCAGCATGCAAGGATTTTTGCGATTGGTAACGCAGCCCGCAGTCATGGGGGTTGCGACACACACGCCAGCGGAGGCTTGGTCCATCTATAGCGCCCACTTGGCAACTGGGCGTGTGCAATTTCTAGCCGAGCCCACCACCATCGAGATACAACTGCGCACTTTCACGTTGCGGGAAGGCTTTCACAACCGCGATTGGACGGACGCTTATTTGGCCAGTTTTGCCATCACGTCGGGATGCCGCATGGTGTCTTTTGACAAAGGCTTTTCGCAATACGAGGGATTGCAGTTTTTGCAACTGGTGGCCTGAACACGCAAGGAGACGGAAGCACTCTCAGGAAAAATCGATGTTTAAAAGTTTTAGGCAACAAGATCCCTTGTCATTGCATAGGCATCTCCGTTGCATAGCGAGCATGATGCTGATTACTTTATGGCTAACCCAGCACACAGCACAGGGAAAGCAAGTTTTCGTATCCGGGCCGGATAAACAATTCAGTGCAGGGCCCTACATTGCGTATGTCCAAGTTGGAAAGCTAGTCGCATCAGACCAGCAAACCGTTTACTGTGCTCTATTCGACTACCGCAGAAAATCAATGGTTCACCGCCAAAACGTGGTGGTTTCTCAAAACTCATTTGCGACCGACTTTCCTGGACTATTCACGCCACCAGAAGTGGCAAAGAAAAATGGAAGAACCCATTTCGCATTTGGTTTTGCCGACGGATCAAACATAAGAACGATTTGCAACCTACGCGCCCCCTGAATGGGACTGTTGAAGCATTCAGCGCACCGCTACCCTACCTACTGACAGGAATACACAGTCCCCAGCGCATTCACCATCACCAATTGCACCGGCATGTCGGCTTCGTACACACCGACGTTACGCTGCAGCTCGGTATCAAACAGCCCTTTGGCCATGCGCGGTTCGAGCTTGCGGCCGTTGAGGCAGATTTGCAGTTTGGCACCGTTGCGCACGCCGTGCGCGTGGGCTTCCAGAGCGCCTTCCATCACACCGACCAGGTAGTAGTTAACATAAGCCTCGCCCTGTTTTTTGTCAGAGACTTCCAGCGCGCGCAGTTCGCGGATGGTCATGCCGCTGGCGGTGCTTGCAAACACAGAGGAAAGCACCGCCAATGCTAGGGCGCGCAGCACGTAGGAATTAGGTTTTTGAATCTTCATGCGGTTTAGTCGGGCCAACGGTGCCCTTCTTACGCAGATTATTTTTTCAAACGCATTTCAGCTGCTTGCGCGTGGGCTTGCAGGCCTTCGCCATAGGCCAGCGTAGCGGCAATGGGGCCCAGCACTTGGGCACCAGCCTGGCTGACTTCGATCAGGCTGCTGCGCTTCTGGAAGTCGTACACGCCCAGCGGGCTGCTAAAGCGCGCGGTGCCGCTGGTAGGCAAAACGTGGTTGGGGCCTGCGCAGTAGTCGCCCAGACTCTCGGAGGTGTAGGCACCCAGAAAGATGGCGCCTGCGTGCTTAAGCAAGGGTTCCCATTGGTGCGGGTCGTTGCTGGACACCTCCAAGTGCTCGGGCGCAATTCGATTTGATAAAGAGCAGGCCTCTTCCATACTGCGTGTATGAATCAGTGCACCGCGGCCGGTCAGGCTTTTGGCGATGATCTCAGAACGGGGCATGGTGGGGAGTAAGCGGTCAATAGATGCCTGCACCTGATCGATGTACGCAGCATCGGGGGACAACAAAATACTTTGTGCCAATTCGTCATGCTCTGCCTGGCTGAACAAATCCATGGCCACCCAGTCGGGCGGCGTGGTGCCATCGGCCAGCACCAAAATTTCACTGGGCCCGGCAATCATGTCGATGCCCACAGCGCCAAACACGCGGCGCTTGGCTGCGGCCACATAGGCGTTGCCCGGGCCGGTGATCTTGTGAACGGCCGGAATGCTTTGGGTGCCATAGGCCAGCGCGGCTACAGCTTGCGCACCGCCGATGGTGAAGGCACGGGTCACGCCAGCCACGTAAGCAGCAGCCAGCACCAGCGCATTTTTTTCACCTTTTGGCGTGGGCACCACCATGATGATCTCGCCCACTCCGGCCACGTGCGCGGGAATGGCGTTCATCAGCACGCTTGATGGATACGCGGCCTTGCCACCGGGCACATAGATGCCCACGCGGTCAAGCGGCGTGACCTTCTGGCCCAGAAGCGTGCCGTCTTCGTCGCGGTAGCTCCAGCTTTCACCAGATGCCTTTTTTTGCGCTTCGTGGTAGCTGCGCACGCGTTTGGCGGCGGCTTGCAAGGCATCACGTTGCACAGTGGGAATACTGTCGAAGGCAGCCTTAAGTTCGGCCTGCGTCAGCTCCAGCGCCTGCATATTGGGCACGGCCAAGCCGTCAAAGCGCGCGGTGTACTCCAGCACGGCGACATCGCCACGGGCTTGCACATCGGCCAGAATCTCGGCCACACGGCCTTCAATGGCCGCATCGGTATCAGCAGACCAATGCAGCCTTGCTTTGAATTGGGCATCAAATTGGCTGTCAGCGGTTGACAGACGTGCGGGAGCAGCTACCAAATTCATAGCACTTTGATTCCTTTTACTTGCTCACCACACCGGAGAAGGCATCGATGATTTTTCTGATGGGTGCTTGCTTGAGTTTGAGCGCGGCCTGGTTCACCACCAGGCGCGAGCTGATGTCCATGATGCGTTCCACTTCCACCAAGTGATTGGCCTTGAGCGTATTGCCAGTGG
>JBEANP010000211.1:0-4968 GCA_041165385.1 Pseudomonadota bacterium
GTATTGGTGCCCGTCATCCAGAAAAATTTGGGGTTGGCGGAGTTCACACCGTTGTCAAACATGGTGCCGCCGTCGTAAATGCCCCAGCGCACGGCTTGGTCACCTAGCGTGGTGTTCCCAGACATAACCATGGGCACGCCGTTGCGGTTGTAGCTGAAATTGCTTGAGGTGATGATCAGGGGGTCTCCCGCCGAATCAACCATCATCGCCAGAGCGTTGCCGGGACCACCGATGGTGCCTGCGCCGTTGTTGGGGCCACTGGCGCTCATACCGCCGCCTGCCAGCGCCGTACCAACAGGTGCGCTGACGGCGTTGGCTGGGTTGAATACTCCGGATGGCACCGGTGCGATGATGGGGCTGCTGGGTGTTGCCGCCGCAGAAGTAACGCTGGTACTGCCGTCCAGCGAGGCGGTCGTGACGGCTGCGGCCGTAGTGGTTGCCTCAGGCGTGTCTTTCTCATTGGCGACGCCTGCCGCTTTGGGGCCAACCGCTTTGGCGGTGGCCTGGATATCGGGTGTGGCTTTCAAAAAGTCCGGGATGGTGGGTATGCGCTGCGGCGGCGTGTTGCCCACGGCCGGCGCAAAGCCGACCTGGTTGCTGGATAACTCTAGACGGCCCGCTGCTGTTTGCAAGAAGGTCTGCCCCACGTTGACCTTGTTGTAAGTGCCGGGTGGGCCAATGGGTGTCTCACCGGGGGCGGGCGGCGCAATGTACAAAGTCTCGTGGTCCGTTCCGCGAATTCCAATGGTGGCGGTTGCGGTGCGGATTTTGTAGCTGTCTTTGTTCACCTTACCGATCAGCCCGGTGATCGCGCGGAAACCGCCTTTGAGCAAGCCAAAAACACCTTGCTCGGAACCGTCGGCTTTGCCGTTAAAGCGGAACTGGTCAATGCGCAAACGGCTGTCGGGACGCATGGATATCAGCCCACCGTCGTTCATGACCAACTGGGCTTGAGCCTGTGCCCCGGTTGCAATGACATCGCCTTCTTCCAGGCGGTCGCCCTTGCTCGGAACCATGCGGCTGCCGTTGTCCCGAGTGACGGTGACGTCACCGTGTACAAACTGGAATTTGCCCGAGTCGGCCAATGCCACTGAGCACCATGCTGTGAGTAGTACACCCAAGCTCTTAGTTAATTTGCCCATGGCGAAATTCCTTTAGAAATCACGGCGCAGCACAACCGCTGCTTCCACACGTTCGTAGTCGTTGACGGACAGATTGGAGCTGTTGCGGAGCCAACTTAGATGGGGTTTGACACTCCATGCGGGTGCGCAGCGCCACACAGCACTAACGGCAGTCTCATAGACGGTGTCGGCACGCTTGGTTTGGTAGAGCAAGTTGGTACGTTGGTAGGTTCCGCTTTGCACACCCGCAGAGGCGACCAAGTCCAGGTCGGCACGCCACGCCCATTGCATGGTGGCGCGCAGGCCCAGGAAGTCCTTGTCACCGTCCACGCGCGGCAGGTTGGCCTTGGCTTCGGTTTCCTGCCCCAGATAGGCTGACAAGTTGAGCAATGTGGGAATGGCGGCATGCAGCTGGGTTGTCAACCCGGCCCCCGCGGTCCATTGGTTTACATCGTTGTTGCGCTGCGCCTCAGGCAGGTAATGCACAGCCGCGTACTGGCTATACAACATCAGTCGCCGGCGGGGCGTTAGCTCGCGCCGAAACTCGCCACCTAAAGAGTAGATCTGCCGGTAGGGCTGCTGGGCTAGGGTGTAGTCGTTCAGGCCCAGACTTGCGCGCCAGGTGTCGCGCTCGTTCGTCCATTGCATGCCACCGTGTAAGTCGAGGGCAATGTTGTCGTAGTTCGTGGCGCTATTGTGGCCGCGCCACTTTGCGTCAAACCCGGCATACAAAGAACGTTTGTCATCGAGCGTGTGCGTCACCTCGGCGCCCAGGTTCAACTGCCCAAAGTTGCCTTCCTTTTTCTGGTTGGCTTCGTTCATAGTGAAGTTGGCCCCAAAAGCAGGTAAAAATGCCGTGCTGTTAATGGGGCCTTGGGTGACATTGCTGTCGTTGCCAGCGCCCATTTCTATATACGCACTGGTACGAGTCGCACTTTTTGCTTCCTTTGCTTTAATGGCAGCTAGATACTGGTCAATGACCGCGCGTGCAGTTATCGGTGGATTAAGCATTAGCGCTAGTGTCAATTGTTCGCGCGCGCGCTGAATGTCGCCCAGTGCAAAGTAGGCGCGGCCCATATCCAGCCGCGCGGCACCGTGGTTGGGGGTGACCGCCAGAGCACGCTCCAGTGCTAAAGTGGCGCGGTCCGCATAGCCCGCCTCCAGTGCCGAAGCTCCGAGCAGGTAATCAAAATCCGGATTGCCAGCCTCGGCAAATTCATGCGCCAGCAGGGTTTCATAGACCTGCTCACCTTGGCCGCTGCGCAGCTGTTGTTCGGCTCGTAACAGGTCCAAGGTGTTTTGTGCCTGCGCACTGTGGGCAAGCACGCCCATTGCCAAGACCCATCCAGCCGGTTTGATGATTCTCATGCGTTTAGCCACCTATAACAAGCAGTGGTAAACAATACGCGATGCACCCCTGCCCGGGTCTAAGGGATTTCCCTTATGGTTGTTGCGGGGCGAATGAGTCGGCAGTGTGCACTCCAGTTTGCCCCTGCAGTGGGGTGCGCATGTACACATTGCCAGCAACGAGTAATCCCAACTCCAGCCGGACCAGCTTACAGGGGTGTTTGGCCAGGGTGTTGTCACTTGCGTTCCTCCAGCCCCTTGCGGCGGGGAGGTAGAAAATTGACAAGAGTTTCGAGCGTGATATGCCATCTGACAACTTGGCTCATCGCATGGCAGCGTTGTGCACCTTCCTCCCCGATGCGCTTTTGCTTGTGCTTGTGCATCTATTAGGGCAACGCTTGAATAAGTGTTTTACCCAGTCACGGCACACTGTCAATTCACTGAAAATATTGAAATAAGACTTTCATTTTCAAGGGCCAACGGGCCTGCTATTGATTTCGGGATGATGTATGAAACACCCAATCCGCCGCCGCAATTGGATCCAACTTGCATTGGCTCAGGCCGCAGGCGCTCTGGGCTGCTGCGCATGGGCGCAAGAGGAAGTAGCTCTGGACTTCAACCCATTTAAGCTCGGAATTGCTAGCGGGCAACCGACATCCAGCTCGGTGGTTCTCTGGACCCGGCTCTTGCCCGCTAACCCCTTCAGCAATCCTTGGGGAAACCGAGCCGTGACAGTCAGCTGGGAACTTGCCCACGACGACAAGTTTGGCCGGGTCATTCAGCAGGGTAACGTTAGTGCCCTTGCAGAGCTGGCGCATAGCGTGCATCTAGAAGTGTTGAACTTGCAGGCTGACCAGATCTATTACTACCGCTTTCGCGTTGGCGGGATGTATAGCCCCGTAGGGCGCACCCGCACATTGCCAGACGCTACGGCCACCAACACACCGTTGAAGCTGGCGTTTGCATCTTGTCAGCGTTACCACTCGGGAACATTCGACGCCTACGACTTCATGCTGGCAGACAACCCGGATCTGGTGGTTTTTTTGGGTGATTACATTTACGAAGGCGGCGCAGGCATGGGCGAGTCTCGTGGCAAACCTCTGAAGCCGGCATTCAAACTATCGGACTACCGAGAGTTGTATGAATTGGCCCGGAGCGACCCCTCATTGGCCAATATGCATGCCGCATGCCCTTGGCTAATTTTGTGGGATGACCATGAAGTCACCAATGACTATGCCGGTGGTGAAGTGCGCGCAGGTTTGGACAAGGGCAGCTTGGCCAAGTTGATGGCCATGGGTTTCCAAGCATGGTACGAACATATGCCGGTATCGCCTCGGGTACTGAAAGACGGTGTCGAAGGGCTGCTCAAAAACGGGACAGAACTCAAACTTTACGAAACTTTCTCTTGGGGGCGTCTGGCTGACCTGCACCTATTGGACACGCGCCAATACCGGTCTAGACAAGTGGGGTGTGGATTTGCAGGATTGTTTGAGCCCAAAGACTGCACTGACTACAACAACCCAGCCAGAAGTATGTTGGGCGAGACCCAGGAGGCGTGGTTACTGAACCAGTTACAAAAAGCGGGGGAGACCAAATCGGGGGCTAGTTGGAACTTGATTTGTCAGCCTCTGGTCTTCACGCGTTTGTTGTTCCCTGTGGGGGCGGGACGGGTCAATCAGGACAATTGGGATGGTTACCCTGTCAGTCGTGAGCGCATCCTTAAGGCTTGTGTGGAACACCAAACAAAAAACCCGGTTATTTTTGGGGGTGACATCCACCAAAACTGGGCCAGCCATGTGCACACCGACCCCCTGACTATGCAAGGCCCCGTAGTGATGCCGGAGTTCTGCAGTACCAGCATTGCTACCCCGTCATTCGGACCGCTGAGTGCTAAGGAAATGAAAGACCTGGCACCCCATTGCATTTACACCGACCGACATCTTCGAGGCTACGGTTTGGTTGAATTGACTGCAAGCACCATGCGGGTTGACTTCCGGGTGGTTGGCAGAAACAGTGAAGGCAGCAGCCAGATCAGCAGCGCGGCCACATTTACCGTCAAAAGTGGCAGCCCAATGATAAGTGTGACCCAGGCCACGCCCTTAGGCAAATAAAGTACGAGTCAACCCCATACTGGAGTGCATGAGCTAGCTGTTCTGGCAGATGGGAAGAGCTCCTTTCTTTGTGGGCGGATTTGGGCATTTTTATGCCTATGCCCCAGAAAAAATCCGCTATGCCATTGACAGCTACCCCATGGAAGTCACTTGCAGGTGCAAACTTACACCAATGTCGTGCGCTGGGCGGAGCGACTTTATGAACGGCCCGGCGTGCGCCGTGGCCGAATGGTCAACCGCGTGCAGGGCGACCCTGCCAGCCTGACCTGCCCCCAATCCCCGTACCAAGCTAAATTCCAGAAGTCCGAGGTTTGCAAGATTAACTGATCCCTGGATCGGTCTTGCTGGTTTGCATTGAATCGCCAGTTAACTGGCGATTCAATGCGGCG
>JBEANP010000212.1:0-4965 GCA_041165385.1 Pseudomonadota bacterium
CCTGGAGTTTTATTACTTCCACAACTGCGTGTACGACTTCATGTGGAAGAACAACCGCCGCCGCTTTGCCGAGAAGTTCGAGACCTGGGACATCATCCGCAAGTACAACAAAGACTACAAACTGATTTTTGTAGGCGACGCCACCATGAGCCCCTACGAGATCTTGCAGCCCGGTGGCAGTGTGGAATACAACAACCAGGAAGCAGGTGCGGAATGGTTGCAACGCTTGCTAAGTGCGTTCCCCAAATTTGCGTGGATCAATCCCGAGCCTCAGGGTGTCTGGCAGTATCGCCAGAGCATCAGCGTCATCCAGCAGATCGTGCACCAGAAGATGTATCCGCTGACCCTCAAAGGTTTGGAAGACGCGATGCGTCAGCTCACCAAATAGCGATGGAGGCGGCAATTACAATGCCGCCAGTGTCTCCGTAGTTCAATGGATAGAACGGCCCCCTCCTAAGGGGCAGATACAGGTTCGATTCCTGTCGGGGGCACCACCGAATCGGCACCCAGCGCTCATGTAATATGCGTAGGCAGCTACTAAATACATAGCAGCCGAGAACGACGAATTACTGCAAGCCTGGCTCGGCCTACTGCAAACGCAAAATTTTGGGTGTGCCAGAAGATCCAGAAACCGAATCCACCGCGTAGACGTGCTTTCCGTCGGTGGTAATACCTGCTGAATTGATAAAAGTAGGCAAGTTTGGCCCCCCCAGATTACTAAAATTTCCAAAACCTACACCGGCACCTGTCACAGCAGTCGTTTGGAGATTGATAGTGCGAATGCCGCCACCTACCACGCGGTCAATCACAAAAAGACTCGTTCCATCTGAAGTAATGGCACCGGGGCGCTTGAAAGTGGCAAGCACTCCAGACGCTGAATCTGCAGTCGCATCCACAGAAGCACCACCACCTGCCAGGGTAGTCACGTTCCCTGTTGCAATCACAATTTTGTCAATGGCTGGATTGGAGTTCAAGTTTCCTGCACGGACGACATACAGATGGGTTCCGTCCGTGGTGATGGCAATCAGGCTGTCAAACGTTCTTGCGCTACCGCCTAGCTTGTTGCCCAACATGCCAGTAACGTCTCCAAGTGCAAAATTCGTGACAGCGCCCCGTGTTGCAGTACTACCTACATCCACGACTTGAATGCCAGTACCGCCGGCCCCAGTAATGCAGTACAGCTTGTCGCCCACCACAGTAATGCCCAGAGAGCTTCCCTGAAACAGGGTGCCGGTTAGTGTGAGGGTAGAAACTGTGCCTGATGAAATGTTGATTTGCTGCACCTGTCCGCCGGCATTGACGGTGAAGATGCTTGTTCCATCTGTCGTGATCCCGTTGGGTCGGGCAAAGCCGGTGTAGCTGGTGACATCTGCCGTGGCGATACTGATTTTGCGTACGGCTTCGCCATCGGTTACGTACAGATTGACTCCGTCGGTAGTCATAAAGCTGGGGGCGCTGAATGCTGCCGTCAGCGCTGTACCGTCTGCGGTGCCAATCGTGCCTGAGCCAGCAAAAACCGTGGCGCCTGAATAGTAATGAATTGAATCAAACGGGCTTGGGGCAGATCCCACCGCCATACTCACCGCAACCCCTTGGCGAGAACCACCCGTCTGTGTGCCAACGGGGGTAGCAGGCGCTGGAGAAGATGTCCCGCCGGAAGACACTGTGAAAGCACCTGTTGCTGCCGCCTCGCCACCGGGGTAAACAACTGACACGGTGTAACTTCCCGCTGCCAACGTGCTTGGTACCGCGGTGGTGATACTGGTTGCCGTCTTTGCAGAAATAACGCCCGCTACAAAAGCGGTGCTTGGCGACGGGCCGGTGAATAGCACTTGTGTCACGGCGGTCAGGTCTGTTCCGGTGATAGCAACCGCAGCTCCTGCTGCGCCCGAGGCAGGCGAAAAGCCGGTGAAGGCGGGTGTTGCTACAGTCGGCACAACAGGGGATGGGCTTGCAACCTTGCCCGTGAACGTGCCGGTGCCGCCAGCACCATCATTCCAGGTTCCGCTGAAAATTTTCGTACTGATGTTCAAAGTGCCTGTCCATGGGACGCTACCTGCCGTACCAGAAAACCCATAGGTAGACCCCGTGCTGAGCGTGGTAGCCATAGTGCCTGTGATTGCGCCTGCATCACTGGTTCCACTGGCAACTCCGTTTGCGTCAATAGCAATGCTCCAATTGCCATTGGAGCTACCACCATAGGTGCCAGAGTAATTGCCTGCAAAAAGCCCGGTAATACTTGCCGCTACGTGGGTTGTAGCTTGCGCGGTAGTGTAGACAGTAGCCCCTGGCTTGATAGTTGATATCAGGGTGTCCAATACAGTGGAGCCCACTGCAAAGTCTGCCGTTTGTCCGGCTGCTGCGGTAGCAACCGCAGGGTCAATGGTGATGGTCCCTGTTGTCGGATTGGTGCTGCTGATCGACATCAAAAAACGCACGATATTCATCACCCTCGCATTGGTCGGGCTGGCACTTGCACCCACCAAATCCAGTGGCGTGACCACGGCCATTGCAGAGCTTACCGAACCAATCAAAATGTCGCCCACATAAAACGCAACCGGCTGCCCCGTAGTACATGTGTACTCCCCCGTGGCGGTTGTCAGGCCAGTGGTGACTGTGGACGAACCACATCGATATGCCATCCCTGCAACTGCAGCATCGACAAATTTGCCGGTAAAGCTGGTGCTAGCCCCCACCGCGCTGCTATCCCCCCCCCCACACCCGGCCAATGCCAACGACATACATACCATTGCCGTAATTCTTCTGGGGAACAAAAACATGTGAATTTCCTTGTGAGTCATTGAGGAACAGCTACTCAATCGATAGCAATCCAGTTCACACAAATTGTCCACGCACTAAGATTGAATGGGTACCCCTCCAAAGGGGGGGGTAGCTAACTAAGTGGTTGCGTCAGACGCGAGTTTCAGCACCAAGTTCAAGCGGCTATTGACACCATGAAATGCCAGCACGGATGAAACGTATTCTTTAACGGTGTGTGCAGATAAATTGAGTTCGCGCGCGATTACTTTGTTGGCGACTCCCCGCAGCAATAACTCTTGTACCTGTTGGAGACGTGGCGACATGTGGCGCACTGAGATGAGGTCGATTGGCATATGCTTCAGTTGCTCGGCCAACCCAGCGGGCAAGTAAAACTCGCCGGAAAGTACCATGGCAAACCCGTGCAAAACAACATCCGGTTCGGCGGTCTTGGGGATAAACCCGCGAGCGCCTGCCGCAAGCGCCGTGTGGATCAATCGATGTTCTGGTTCAGCAGAAATAAGTACCGTTTTGCCAATCCAATGGTTTGCGCAGATCTCGTGGAAAAAAATATGTTTGGGATCATCGGGTAAGTTGATATCCAAAAAAATCCAGTCGGGGGGAGACAGCAAGCTCAACGATTCCCGCGCTTGCGCTGCAGTGTGAACGCTACGAACCTGGGCATTTTTCTGTGTCGCCTCCATCAGTGCAGACAGCCCTTGGCAGGTCAAAGGGTGGTCGTCAACAATCAAGATATTCATGTTGTTCTAGCCCTATCACGCCGATTCATCACAGCGCTGAGCGTTGACGCCAAGACCGTTGGGTCCAGCGGCTTGAAGAGCACGAGGTAGCCCGCTTCTTCTGCCTGGCTTTGCACAGTCTGCATTATCTCTCCCGTCAACAGGATACCAATTGCAGCGGGAACACGTTCCAGAATGAAGTCAAGTAGCTCGATGCCATTGAGTTTCCCTGGCATTCTGAAATCACACAAGACGCACTCTGGGATCCAGTCTGCAGAACATGCGGCCAAAACCGAGTCATCCCCCCGACTGGCGCACCGCAAATCCACCCGCCAAGTTTGCAGCAGCGCCTGCATGGCTTGAAGCACCATGGGGTCGTCGTCTATCAAAAACACGCGCCGCCCGGCAAGTTGCGGAACGGGTGTGATTGACGCCCCACCCTCTGGTGCTGTTTGTGGCTTGATTTTTTCGGACATACACACGCTGCGTGGCAGGTGAACCCGAAAACGGCTGCCACGCCCAAACTGCGACTTCAGCGTGACTTCCAGCCCCAGGAGACTGGCAGCATGGTGAACGATGGCCAAACCCAAGCCCAAGCCCTTGGACCGATCACGCTCCTGGTTACCAATCTGCACGTAGGGGCTAAAGATGCGTGCCTGGTCTGTGTCCGCAATGCCCACACCGGTGTCACAAACCTCTAGCCAGAGTCCCTCACCCCCATGAGCGCGCCGTACAGCCAAAAGCACGCTCCCTGCCGGCGTGTAGCGAATCGCGTTGGACAACAAATTGCCGAGAATGCGCTCTAACAAAACCTTGTCGGTGCACAAGGTAGAACACGCTATTCCCTTGGCCACAAAGCTGCGCAAAACAATGCCTCTGCGGTCTGCATGCGGACGCACCTGCAGAAGCATCTGCCTGATCAACTCCGGCAGATCAAACGGAACCATCACTGGTTTTTCTGCGCCACTTTCCAGACGTGAGAGCTCCATCAGGGAGTTAAACAAATCACTGATGGATTGACCCGCTGCCGCAATGTGCATCAACAGTGGGTGCTTTGCGGCCAAGGGCTCTTGCTGGCGATAAGCCTCCACCAGCAGCAGCAAAGCATGCACAGGCTGGCGAAGGTCATGGCTGGCTGCGGCCAGAAATTCAGATTTCTCACGGTTGGCTTTTTCAGCGCGTGCAGCCTGCTCAGCGCTATTACGCGCCAACTCTGCATTTGCCAAGCGCAAACGTATGGAGCCACGCATGAGCTTTTGCGTGTTGCGTACCACTGAGATGAGTGCCAACAGGTACAGCACACACATGATGGCAATGGGGGTTGCGTCCGCACCAAATACCGCCTGCAACTGGGACATCATGACCGACACAATAGCAATACCACTTACAACGAAACCCGGAAAATCGTTGGCCGTATTGGCTGCACCGGCATAACCCAGCATGCCAACGAATGCCGTCATTACAATAA
>JBEANP010000213.1:0-4959 GCA_041165385.1 Pseudomonadota bacterium
CCTGCATTCCCCGCTGTATGTGCACAAAGCAGCGAATGGTTTTAGGTATGTGAATGGCACCCCGGCCGACTGCGTGCACATTGCGCTGACAGGTTTGCTGGACTACCGGCCTGACCTGGTGGTGTCCGGCATTAACAACGGCGCGAACATGGGGGACGACACCATTTATTCCGGCACCGTGGGCGCTGCGATGGAGGGCTTTTTGTTCGGCATTCCCGCTATTGCGTTCTCGCAGGTAGAAAAAGACTGGCACGAGTTGGAGTCTGCCGCCCGCAAGGCGCGCGAACTGGTGCTCAGCATGCAGCACCTGCAGCTCATCACACCCACCCCGTGGCTGCTGAATGTGAATATCCCCAATCTGCCATTCGATGCTATTGGCAGCACCAAACTGTGCCGCCTGGGGAAGCGCCATGCAGCCGAAAAAGTGATTCAGCAGCGCAGCCCGCGCGGAGAAACCATGTTCTGGATCGGCGCTGCAGGCCCGGTGAAAGACGATGCTGAAGGCACAGACTTTCACGCTACTGCGCAGGGCCACATGTCTATTACCCCGCTGAAAGTGGACCTGACCGACCACGACGCGTTGGGCTATTGGGCGCAAACCGCGTCACGTTTGGCTGCTGACAAAAAGACGCAGGGCGCATGACCCCCAAGCCGCGGCCGTCTTTTCCAGCGCAGTTGGGTGGCACGCTGGGGGCCAAAAGCCCCGGTTCTGCAGCGCCTGGCAGATCCCAAGGTTTGGGCATGGACTCTAGCGCCGTGCGCACGCGCATGGTGCAAAAACTGCAAGGCCAAGGCGTGACAGATGCGGCCGTGCTGCAGGCCATGGGCACCATAGAGCGCCACCGTTTTGTCGATACCGCACTGGTCATTCAGGCCTATGAAGACACCAGCTTGCCGATTGGCCTTGGGCAAACTATTTCCAAACCCGGCGTGGTGTCGCGCATGACCGAGCTGCTGCGCAATGGCGCAACTGGAAAACTGGGCCGCGTGCTGGAGATCGGCACGGGCTGCGGCTACCAGGCGGCGGTGCTCAGCATGCTGGCCACCGAGGTGTACAGCATCGAGCGGCTGCGTGGCCTGCACGATAAAGCCCGCGACAACCTGCGCCACCTGCGCCTGCCCAATGTGCATTTGCTGTTTGGTGACGGCATGGCGGGCTATGCAAAGGGCGCGCCTTATGCGGCCATCATTGCCGCAGCGGGCGGTGAGGCAGTGCCGCAGGCTTGGGTGGATCAGTTGGCCGTGGGTGGGCGCTTGGTTGCTCCCGTGGTGACTGGCGGCATGACCGGTGGAGGTTCAGGGGGCGCACAGGCTTTGCTGGTTCTTGATAAAACGCCCCAGGGCGTTCGCTCCATGCTTTTAGAGGCGGTTCACTTTGTCCCTCTAAAATCGGGCGTTGCCTGAAGGGGGTGTGGTTATGTTTGGATTGTTGCGTCGATGTTCTGGGTGGGTGGTGCTTGCGGGCGCTGCGGTATTGGTAGGGTGTGGCTCCAAGCCACTTAACCGTGCTCCGGTCGAAGATCGCGGCCAAAGCGTGGGTGCGAATAATTCAACGACGGCGCCACCCGAGGCACGCACCGCCGTAGTCAAGCAGCCCCCTGGATTTGAGAACGCGGGCAAGCCCGGTTACTACACGGTCAAGCCCGGTGACACCCTGATTCGTATCAGTCTGGATACCGGCCAAAGCCGAAAAGACATCACCCGGTGGAACGCGATCGACAACCCCGACCACATTGTGGTTGGGCAGGTGATTCGTATCGTGCCACCTGTTGTGGGCGGCGATGTGGTGGCGGTGAGCAAGCCTGTCACATCTGGCGGAGTAACCTCAGCGCCTATTGCAGGCGTTACGCCATTGCCCAGTACATCGTCTGCAACGGGTGCGGTTGCTCCCGTGCCGGCCAAAGCATCGTCGGCCCCAGCCAATATGCCGGTGCCTGCTACGGCCACAACATCGACGGCGGTGGCTGGCGAAGACGATTTGGGCTGGATTTGGCCCGGCAAAGGCAATGTGATTGCTGGTTTTGACGAGGTTAAAAACAAAGGGGTCGATATTGCCGGTGCGTCAGGTGACCCGGTGCTGGCCGCTGCCGAGGGCAAAGTGGTCTACGCCGGTGCGGGCCTGCGCGGATATGGCAATCTGATCATCCTCAAGCACAACAACACCTTTTTGAGCGCCTATGCCCACAACAAAGCGCTCTTGGTCAAAGAGGACCAGACCGTGAAAAAAGGCCAAAAGATTGCAGAAATGGGCGACAGCGATGCCGATCGCGTCAAGCTTCACTTTGAAGTGCGCCGCCAAGGCAAGCCCGTGGACCCCATGAAATACTTGCCCGCCAAGTAACCTATTTTTTAAGCCAAAAAGCCTTATGGCGCCCGTAGGCCTTGCGTAAGCAGCTACCAATTTTATAGCGTTTTACAACGCTGACCAGAGACCCAAGCGGCCATGACCGACACCATCCCTACCGAAAAGCCGCTGCCAGAAGGCCAGCTGCGCGTGAAATCTCTCGACCTCGAAGCCCAGGGCGTGGCCCACTGGCCTGACGGCAAAGTCGTCTTCATTGACGGCGCGTTGCCGTTTGAGGTGGTGAGCGCCCAGATTCATCGCAGCAAAAGCAGCTTTGAGAAGGGCACGCTGACCGAGATTCACCAAGAATCATCCCAGCGCGTGCGCCCCGGTTGCCCACACTTTGGTCTGCACGAAGGCGCATGTGGTGGTTGCAAGATGCAGCACTTGCACATTGGTGCGCAGGTGGCGGTGAAGCAGCGGGTGCTGGAAGACAACCTCTGGCATATCGGCAAGGTCAAGCCCGACAACATCTTGCGCGCCATTGAGGGCCCCGCTTGGGGCTACCGCTATCGGGCCCGCCTGTCGGTGCGCCATGTGCGCAAAAAAGGCGCGGTGCTGATTGGTTTTCATGAGCGCAAGAGCCGCTATGTGGCTGACATGAAAGAGTGCCACGTGCTCGCGCCCCATGTGAGCGCCATGCTGGTGCCCCTGCGCCGCCTGATTGAGTCCATGGACGCGATTGAAACGCTGGCCCAAATCGAGCTGGCCATGGGCGACATGGCACCCACAGCAGGGGCCAACGGGGGAACGGGCGAGGTGATTGCCATGGTGCTGCGCCACTTGGAGCCTTTGTCAGAAGGCGACCTGGCCCGCTTGCGCCAATTTGCCGCTATCAATCCCGGCCTGCAATGGTGGCTGCAGCCCAAGGGGCCAGAAACCATTCACCGCTTGGACGAACTGCCAGGACACATTACGGGTCAACTGGCCTACCAGTTGCCCGACTTTGGCATCACTATGCCGTTTCGCCCCACCGACTTCACGCAGGTGAACCCGCACATCAACCGCGTGCTGGTGTCGCGCGCCCTGGGCTTGCTGGCCGTGCAAAGCCATGAGCGGGTGATTGACTGGTTTTGCGGCTTGGGCAACTTCACCTTGCCGCTAGCGACGCGGGCACGCGAGGTGCTGGGCGTAGAGGGTGCAGAGTCGCTAGTGGCCCGTTCACGCGAGAATTATGTGCTCAATCAGCCTGCAGCGCTTGGTAAGCCTGCGTTGGTAGCTACCAAATTTGTAGCGCGCAATTTGTTTGAAATGACGCCAGAGCTGCTCACCGCAGATGGCGCATCTGACAAATGGCTGGTAGACCCCCCTCGTGAAGGTGCTTATGCCTTGGTGCAGGCATTGGCTGCTTTGCACCAAAGTCCCGAACTGCGTGGGGACTGGACACCGCCCAAGCGCATTGTGTATGTGAGCTGCAACCCCGCCACTTTGGCCAGAGATGCGGGTGTGCTGGTCACCGAGGGCGGCTACAAGTGTTCGGCAGCGGGGGTGGTCAATATGTTCCCCCACACAGCCCATGTGGAGAGCATTGCGGTGTTTGACTTGGTGGAGCTTTAGGCTTGATGACCATTTCTGCTTTGCGTTGGGGCCGCTTGAGAACCACCGGTTGCACACGCTAATTTTTTCCGAATTTACAGGTTCATCAAGGCAAAGAAAAAGGCCCCAAAGGGCCTTTTTGAAAAATTAACCAAGATTAACAGAGCTCAGTCGCGCTCGCCGCCCATGATGCCCAAAAGGGCCAGCAGGCTTTGGAACACGTTGATGATGTCCAAGTACAGGGCCAGAGTGGCGCTGATGTAGTTGGTTTCGCCGCCGTCCACAATGCGCTTCAGGTCATACAACATGTAGGCACTAAATACGCCAATGGACAACACCGAAATCGCCATCATGCCGGCGGTGGAGCCCACAAAAATGTTGATGATGCCGCCCACCATAATGGCCAGCGCACCCACAAACAGCCATTTGCCCATGCCGGACAAATCGCGCTTGATCACGCTGGATAGGCTGGCCATGACAAAGAACACGCCTGCAGTACCTGCAAATGCGGTCATGATCAAGTCAGAGCCGTTTTTAAAGCCTAGCACCATGGCAATCATGCGGGAGAGCATCAGGCCCATGAAGAAGGTGAAGCCCAGCAAAACGGGCACGCCAACGGCAGAATTTTTTGTTTTCTCAATAGCGTAGATAAAGCCAAACGCGCCGCCCAAGAACACGATCATGCCCATAAAGCCAGTGAGTGCGGCGGTGATGCCGGTGGCCACGCCCACCCAGGCGCCTAGCACCGTGGGTACCAAACTCATGGCCAAAAGCCAGTAGGTGTTGCGCAGCACTTTGTTGCGCTGCTCTGCGGAAATGCCGTAGCCATATTGGCTGTCTAGGGTTGTAACGCGGTCTGTCATGTGATGCTCCTTCTAAAGCTATGGTGCTTAGGTGATGTGATTCTAGGGTTTTGCAAGTGCACTTTACCTAGCGCAGCGCAGATTGCCCAGATTTATAGCAGGGCTGTTGTGATTTTTCGCCACTACCAGGGTGCGCTGCTGCGGATATGCTCTTGCATTCTCCAACCCCAACGTAATTTCTTATGAAAACTATCCCTGCGCTCGAACTCACAGACA